>CAYWSS010000571.1:0-4222 GCA_964460505.1 uncultured Caldilineaceae bacterium
TGCTCCCCTGCCCCCCTGCTCGTCTCCGCCCTGTTCGGCGGCCTGGCCTGGCTCACCAAATCCCAGGCCATCACCCTGCTCCCGATGTTTGCCGTTATCACATTCATTTGGATTTTGCGCTCCAACGTTCAAACGCTCCAACGTTCAAACGTTAGAATGTTATGGCAGTGGCTGATTACCATGTTGCTTTGGGTGGCCGGCGCCGCCTTTGCATTTATTCTGCTGTGGCCTGCTGCCTGGACCGTGCCAACTGACACTTTTAGCCTGATGTTCAACTACGCTACCCGCAAAGTGGGGGCAGAGGGCGTAAAAATGTTTTTTCTGGGCAGCACCATTTTGGATGAAGATCCCGGCCTGCTGTTTTACCCGATAATTTTTATCCTGCGGGCCACGCCGGTGATGCTGGCCGGGCTGTTGCTGGGGCTGTGGCAACTCACCCGGCATTTACGATTTACGATTGTGGATTTACAATTGAATAAAACTGATGGCTGGTCGCTGAAAAACATCCTCACCACATTTCTGGATGATGCCGGAACGTGGGCGCTGCCGGCTTACGTGCTGCTGTACGTGGGCGGCATGAGTCTGGGCAGCCACAAGCAGGATCGATTTTTGATGGCCGCCTTTCCGGCCCTGAATATTCTGGCGGCTTCGGCCTTTGTGCGCTTTTCGCAGCGCAAAAGCTGGTCAACCCAAAAAATGTGGCTGGGGGCCGCAGTAATTTTGGCTATGCAGTTGATCACCGCCCTGCCCTTTCATCCCTACTACTTTTCCTACTTTAACCCGCTGGTGGGTGGAGGCCCGGTCGCGGCCCACCTGACCCGCATTGGCTGGGGCGAAGGCATGGATCAGGTAGCAGTTTATTTGAACAATCAGGAAAACCCGGAGGAGATGATTGTTGCCACCCGCTTCTGGCGATTTATGCTCCATTTCAAGGGGCAGCGTCTCAACCTGGGAGCCAATGGCGAGTGGGTGCGGGCCGACAAGGTTGTTTTTTACATCCAGCAGGCGCAGCGCATGCTGGACCCCAGCCCCGGCGTAATCCGCTATTTTCAGCAGCACGTGCCGCCGGAAAAAGTCATCACCATCAATCGCATAAACTACGCCACCATTTACCCCAATCCCATTCAATATCCCGCCGACCCGCTGGTTGATCGCGTTGAGGGACAAATGAGCCTGTTTGGTTACCAATGGCAAAACAACCCGGACGGCACGGTGAGCGTCGGGTTAATCTGGGAAAATCCCGGCGACGCTGCGGCAAAGGTGAGGCTGCGCCTGTGGAGCAATAGCACCCTGCGCAGCAATTGGGCCAGTTGCGCACCCCGAAACGGTTTTGACGTTCACCGCGCGGCCCAAACCCCCGGTGAAGTGATTGAAAGCGAATGTCTGCTTTCCGCCGCTGCTCTGCCGCCGGGTCTGTACGACTTGCAGGTGGGCGTTCAGCAGGCAGACGGCGCGATGCAATCTCTCGATTTTGCCGCCGGCTGGTCTGCCGTGGAAGTCACCGGGGAGGGCGGGTTACGCCGGGTTGCGCCAGACACAGCCTTTGCCCAACTGGCCAATGCCGCGCTTCCGGCCACGGCCACCCGGCTGGAGCACCTTTACGCAGATCGCGTGCGGCTGCTGGGCTACGAAGTTGAACCGAAAGACCCCGTCCCCGGCCAACCGCTAACGATAACACTTTACTGGCAAGCCCAGCGCGTGCTGGACCAAGAGGCGCACATTAGCCTGCAGGCATTTTTTGAAGACAACCAACAGGCGGCCATTGCCAACGGCCCGCCCCGCCGGCCAACTACAAGCTGGCGTCCCGGCGAAGTAATCCGCGAGGAGTGGCAGCTTGACCTGCCCCCAAATCTGCCCACCCCGGCCCGGCTGCGGCTGGATGCCGCTCTCTTTTTGCCGAAAAGCCTCACCCCGCTGCCCGTTACCAATCTGGCCGGCCAAGATATTCCGGGGGCTATCGGCGCGGTGCGGCTGGTTCCGCCGGAGGGCTGGCCCACCTATCAGGGCGATCATCCCGTTTCGTTTACGGTTGGAGATACGGTAAAATTAATTGGCTACCAGGCCGGGCCGGGGCCGGAGCAGCAGATGGAGGTTACCCTGTGGTGGCAAGCCGAGCGTGCTTTCCCCGATAACGGGCCGCACACCACGTTTGTGCACCTGCTCACCCCGGCCGGAGAACTGGTGGCCCAAAGCGATGTCCAACCGGCCGGCGGCTTGTATCCCACCCCGGCGTGGCAGGCCGGGGATGTAGTGCAAAGCAAGCATCTGCTCACGTTGCCGCAAAACTTAGCGGCGGGCGCGTACACCCTGCTGGCGGGCATGTATCGCACCGGCGACGGCAGCCGCCTGCCGGTCATCGACTCAAATAACCAGCCGGTGCCCAACAGCGCCGCGCCCCTCGGCCAGATAACCCGGCCGTGATGTATTGCGTATTGCCCTGAAAACGCTCAATTTTTTTGGAACTGCTTACCGGATTATGATAAACCACCCGCAAACGACAAAACAATGGCCCGGCCAACAATTGCTAATTAATAATTACCAATTGTTAATTCGCGCCTTCATCCTGCTGGTAACGCTGCTGGCCTTTGCCGTGCGGCTGCGAACCCTGACCCGCTTCCAATTCCACATTGATGAATTTTTTACGCTGGCCGCCGCCAATTTTATCTCGCAGTCCGGCCTGCCGCGCTACCCCACCGGCCTGTTCTACGACCCCGGCCTGCTCTACTCTTACATCAACGGCGGGCTGTTTTGGCTGTTTGGCTTTAGCGAGGCGCTGGGGCGTTGGCCCGCCATTATTTTTGGCACGCTGGCCGTAGTTACCGTCTACCGGCTTGGGGCTAAAATATTACGCTCACCGCTGGTGGCGGTGCCGGCCGCCTTTTGGCTGGCTATCAGCCTGGAATCGGTGGTGTGGAGTGGCCGCGCCCGGATGATTACCCTGGCTCAGTGGCTGGCCCTGGTTTCGGTGCTGCTGCTGTGGACGGGCCTCACCCGCAACTCAACCCGGCACCGGCTGGGTTTTGCCCTCAGTTACGGGCTAACCCTGCTCACTCACTTTTCCACAGTGGTGCTGATGCCGGCCTGGTTTGCGGCCCCGGCGGTGTTGTGGGGGGTCAAATCCATCCGGCTGCGCCGGCCATTGGTTCGAGACACGCTGTTTTTACTGCTGGTCTTTGCGCTGGTCATTGGGGCCGGTATCTATTTTCAGCCGCCCCCCAACCCCAATTTTGCCATTGGCGGCAGCAACCTCGGCAGCAAAACCGGCGTACTCAGCAACAAATTTTTGCAAATCCCCTCCGATGTAAGCCACGCCGAAAAAGCCTACCTGCCTTATTTTCTGGAACTACCGCACGGCCCTGTTTTGCTGTTGGCCCTGTTTGGGCTGGCCGCCGGCCTGGGGCGGCAACTGCGCCGCCGCGCCCGCCCCCCCGATGGGGGTGCGTTGTTTTTGGGCGCTATCTTTGTGACGGCTATGCTGGTGCTGGCCCTGGTTATTTCGCCGCACTGGCAGCGGGCCAGATATTTGCTGATGCAGGTGCAGGGGATATTCCTGCTGCTGGGCGCATACGGAGTGGGCGAAATTGCCCGGACGGCCGGCCAACTGGTAAAGGGCAAACAGCAGCATCTCATTCAGGCCGGCGTTGCCGTTTTGCTGGCAATTGGCGTTTCACTGCCGTTTTTGTTCCCCCTGATCAACCTGCTGGATTCCGGCAGCGGCGGCTGGAACCGGTACGATCTGGCCTTTAATCAGGTCAAGGAAAATATGGCCAAAAGCGACAAAGTGATGTCGATGCACCCGCCCGCCGGGTTGCTTTATCTGAACCAGAGCGATTATTATCTGGTGCAAGACTCACCCAAACTCATCCGGCGGCCCGACGGCGCGTTGGGGGATCGCTACAGCGGCGCAGTCTGGCTGGATTCGGGCGAGGCGTTCAGTGAGCTGCTGGCCGGGCCGGACAAAATCTGGCTGGTTACGCAGGAATTCTGGCTGTTTAACAGCTACGACGGCTATTTACAGCAGCAAATTTTGTGGCAAATGGACAAGCAGTGGGGCGAAGGCGGCGTGTGGGCGCTGGCCAACCGGCCCGGCAGCTGGCCCCTGGCCGAAAATGCAGAGATTACCCTAAACGCCGATTTTGACGGCGGCACTCGCCTGCTGGGGTACACGGCTGTGCCATCGGCCCCCGCGCCCGGCGGCACAATGCAACTTACGCTTTTCTGG
>CAYWSS010000572.1:0-4221 GCA_964460505.1 uncultured Caldilineaceae bacterium
AAATTTTGGCTCTACAGAATTTCGCAGGATCAAAGTAAAGAATTTGCCACGAATTGCGCGAATTAACACGAAAAAATAAAAAATTAGTGAAATTAGTGGCAGATAATACGCTTTTTATAGAGCAATATTCCCAGAAGATGTTAAATCTAACAAGGTTCAAATTTTAGACAGATTAGTACGGATTGTCAATTTCTTACATGTTAAACCACTTTTAAAGCCAGGGCGAATTTACAACTGTTGCAAACACAGATATAATTTTAATTAGCGCTTTGTAATCTATCCAAGTTCATCTCGCGATTTTGGACTGGCAGATATTCGCAATTTTGAACTTCTTTTGGCGCACGCTAAATTTGCCAATGCAGTGGATAAACGGGGTAATTTTATGGAACACAAGAGCACAATCCTGATTGTTGACGATCATCTGGCCGGACGCGAAACCCTCAAAGGGCTGCTGTATGGGAGGGGGTATAATTTGGTTTTTGCCAGTGACGGAATGGAGGCTCTGGAAAAGGTAAAAGAAACCACCCCCGACCTGGTTCTACTGGATGTGATGATGCCCGGCATGGACGGTTTTGAAGTTTGCCAGCGGATACGAGAAAACCCACGGGTGGCCGAAGTGCCCGTGATTATGGTTACGGCCCTGGACGATAGAGACTCGAGGCTGCGTGGCATTGAAGCCGGCGCCGACGATTTTGTATCGAAACCATTTGACCACGCAGAATTGAGAAAACGGGTTCAAACCATTACCCGGCTTAACCGTTACCGCCGCCTGCATTCTGAGCGCACCAAGTTTGAGTGGGTCGTTGAGCAGGCCGATGATGGTTATCTGGTTTTAAGCACCAACGACATCATTCAGTATGCAAATTCCAAGGCCCGTTCCTATTTAAACTTTTCGCCTGAAAGCAATGATGTCCTTTCGAAGAAATTCAAGGAACTGGCTTCCCAGCAATACAATTGCGAACCCATTGCGGCCTGGTCGGTATGGCCCGGCAGCCCCACCGCTTCGCTGCCCCGCTATCTGGTCAGCCCGGGGTCGGCCACCACTAACCCGTTTTGGCTGCAAGTTGATGTGGTTGAAATGAACGTGAGTAACACCGAAAAATATCTAATCAGGTTACGGGATGTCACTTTAAAAGTGGCGGAACAGCGTTCGATGTGGAGTTTTCATGGGCAGGTAAGCCACAAGCTCAGGACACCGCTTAATCATATGTTTGCTTCACTGGATATGATTTCCGAGGAGGATCTGGCGTCTGCCAGCCCCGATGTGCAAACATTTTTCTCCATTGCCAAGCATGGCGCCACCCGACTGAAAAACGAGATTCAGGATATTTTTCAATATATTGAAACCCCTCAAATAGCCGGCAGCGGGCTGGGAGGGTGCAAACTTACAGAAATCCCAAAAATTGTGGGCAATATCAATGATACCTTCGAGCTAAAATCAATCGAGATTTCATTTGAAAATATCGATCACCTGGAAAATTACGAAGTTATTCTTGCTCAACGGGCCATAGATTTGATTTTGTGGGAGCTTCTGGAAAATGCCAAAAAGTTTCACCCCGAAAAATCGCCGTCTCTTGAAATATTAATCTTGCTCGCCTCAGATCAACTGGTAACCATAAAAATTTGTGATGATGGCCTTACGCTTGCTCCCGATCAGTTGGAAAAAATGTGGGTGCCCTACTACCAGGCCGAAAAATATTTTACAGGTCAGGTAATGGGCGCCGGTTTGGGCCTGTCTTTGGTTACGACGCTTATTTGGGGCGTAGGCGGCTCTTGCCGCTCCTACAATAGAACCGACCAGTCGGGAATAATTGTTGAGCTAAAAATTCCCCTTGTTTCATAATTGTATAATGGTCAAGATCATGTTGAACAAATCAGGATTTTGAAATTTTCACGCAAAGCCGCCAGAAACGCTAAGAAAAACATTAAAATTTTTGCGTTTTTGCGACTTTGCGTGAGGTAAAAATGTTCAACATCTTATTGACCACTACACTTGTTTCGTAATTGCCCATAAAATTAATTTATGGTAAGATAGTTATAGATTTCACGTGTCTCTACCCTTTTTAAAATGCTCCGCCCCAAAAACCTAATTCAAGGAGGAATCACGGAATGGCTGAGGTTGAAGTTCCTGATATTGTAATTGGACGCCTGCCGATTTATTTGCGTGCACTAAAACATTTAATCAATGACGGGCAAGAGTTTACATCGTCTCAAGAGTTGGGGCGGATTTTGGGTATCGGTTCAGCCCAAATAAGAAAAGACCTTTCTCATTTTGGCGAATTTGGCAAACAAGGTACCGGATACGAAATTATCTACCTTAGTGAACAGCTACAGAAAATATTAAATGTAAATAATGATTGGTCGGTGGCGCTGGTTGGCTTTGGTGACCTGGGTCAGGCTATTGCCCATTATGGCGGGTTTGCCGCCAAGGGGTTTCATATTGAGGCCATTTTTGATTCAGATGTGGATAAGGTTGGTGAGACAGTTGGCGAGAAGACAGTAAAAAATGTATCTGAATTAAAAACGGTAATAGTTCAACAAAAAATCAGGATAGCCATTGTAGCCGTCCCTACATCTGTGGCGCAAGAGGTTACAAACAAACTGATTGAGGCCGGGGTTAGAGCTATTCTCAATTACGCGCCTATTACGCTTAACGTCCCGGACCATGTTCGGGTACAATATATTGATCCGCTGGTTCACCTTCAAAAGATGACTTATTATCTGGCTTAAGTGTTGTTTGCCGGCCTATTTTTAAAACACAAAAAACCGCGCCTGGCGCGCGGTTTTTGTGTTTCTCTTTGCGAATTTTTTACTAATCTACATCCCAAAATATGTGGGCATTGCCGCCCGTTCTAATGCGTCTCTAATTTCCAGCCCCCAGCCCGCCCCCAGAGCCACACAGGCCTCGGGGTTGTCGGCAATGTAGCAGGGCACTCCAATTTGCTCCGTTAACATCTGGTCAAGGTTCCGCAGTTTGGCCGTTCCCCCGGTAATAATTACCCCTCTGTCAATAATGTCAGACGCCAACTCAGGCGGGGTTTTTTCCAGCACACTTTTTACCACGCTGTTGATTGCAGCCAATGGTTCACTCATAGCTTCAGTAACTTCGCTGGAGGTAATGGTAATGGTGCGGGGCAAGCCGGCCACCTGGTCTCGACCTTTTACCTGCATCTCTAAAGATTCTTCCAGCGGGATAGCGCTGCCAATGTTGATTTTAATTTCTTCAGCCGTTTGCTCGCCAACAGCCAGGTTATATTTACGCCGAATGTAGTTGATAATGGCATCATCCAGTTTCATGCCGGCAATTCTTACGGAATCGCTGGTAACAATACCGTTCATGGAAATAACTGCGGCTTCGGCGGTGCCGCCGCCAATATCTACCACCATATTACCGGTGGGGGTGTCGATGGGCATGCCGGCCCCAATGGCCGCCGCCAACGGTTCGGGGATGGTGTAAGCTTGCTTGCGCGCCGCCTTTTTGGCAGCATCTTCCACGGCGCGACGCTCAACGCTGGTGATGCCCACGGGCGTGCTGATCATCACTTCCGGCGGAAACAAGCGAAAGCGCCCCACGAGTCGTTCAATGTAAAAATCGAGCATCTTTTCTGTAACGTAATAATCTGCAATGACACCGTCGCGCAAGGGACGGGTAATTTCGATGGCTTCGGGTACACGCCCCAACATGGCCAGCGCTTCCTGGCCAATAGCCACAATCCGGTCATCTTTTTGAGATATGGCAACCACAGAAGGCTCCTGTAAAACAATGCCCCGGCCTTTTACATAAATTAATATGCTAAACGTGCCTAAATCTATACCAACCTTCTTTGAAAACATAACTACTCCAAACGCAATAAAAACTCGAACTTAACAAACCATCATTGTAAAGTAAATCAACAATTGAGCAAACTGTGCAATGCACCATCGGGTGCATCCCAAATTTCCTGCGTTGCTTATTGAGGAACAACTCTATTTTGGCTCCTTTAGGAATTGCCGTGGCATACCCCATAGTGGCACACCCTTGTGGTCGCTCAAGGCAGGCACAAGACCTGCCGCTACACCACGGAAAATACCAAAGACCCCAAAAAAACGGCATCGCTTCAATGTATCCAAATAATAGGTTTACACTTTAGGCCAAAAAATAAGAGATAATCCTTTCATTCCGCCGCAGGTCCTGCTCTGAACCGGCCGGAAATAAGAGCAGGACCTACGGCAGAATGGAAG
>CAYWSS010000573.1:0-4215 GCA_964460505.1 uncultured Caldilineaceae bacterium
AATTTTTCACGTTGCGGGGGGGAGGTTAAGTCCTCCCCCCTCAGGAGGGGGGAGTTAGAGGGGGGTAAGTAGTTACTTTACCTGATGACTTTTGCGGTATTGCCTTTTTTGCCAAAGGTGGTGATGTATATCTGAGCGAAAACCAAAGTAACCGGTAGTTGGTCGTTACACAGGTTAACGCTGGACAGACACAATAGGGGGGCTCGTTAAACCTCAGGTAGCGGTCTTGCATTGATGTAATTATTGATTCTAATCGGTGTTATTTTCAATGTGGTGTGTTATTGCTGATTTTAATCAGCAAAGGAGGTTTTTATGGCTGCACCTATTACTCAGGCCCGTGCACCAACATTTTTTAAAGAAGTGATTGCCGCGACACCCGGCAAATCTAACCTTGAAAAATGTATTCAATGTGGAACATGTGGTGGGTCTTGCCCATCCGGCCAGGATATGGATCACTCCCCACGTACCCTCTTTGCAATGACTGTAGCAGGGATGAAGGACAAGGTCTTGCGCAGCAATACGCCTTGGTATTGCGTCTCCTGCTACTATTGTATGTCTCGTTGTCCCCAGGAAGTACATATAACCGATATTATGTCTACCTTGAAAAGAATGGCTATTCAGGAAGGGCAATACAAAGAGTCCAGCGCTTCTGATGCGCCTGATTTTTCCGGCACGTTCATCGACTTTGTTGAAAGTTACGGACGTAGTTTTGAGGTAGGCCTGGCCGCGCGCTACCACCTCAGCCACCATCCGTTGGATATGGTTAAAATGGCCCCCATGGCCCTGGGTATGCTGCGTCGCGGCCGGATGGATTTAACCCCCACCCGTATTAAAGGAATTGACCAGCTTAAGGCAATTCTGAACAAAGCCAAAGAAATAGGAGGCACCTCATGAATTATAATTACTATCCCGGGTGTTCTCTGGAACGAAACGCGTCTGCCTACCATGAGTCGGCCATGGCTGTAGCCGATGTGCTGGACATTGGGTTCACCGAAGTAGAAGATTGGAACTGTTGCGGGGCTACCGAGTATATGGCTCTGGATTTGCTGCCGGCATTTTCTTTGATTAGCCGTAACCTGGCCCTGGCCGCCGAACAAAAAGTAAATGGCAATCATCTGGTTGCACCGTGCAGCGCCTGTTTCCTCAACCTTTCTAAAACAGATAGATACCTGCGAGACTCACCGGAATTGGCGGCGCAAGTTAACGAAGCGTTGGCCGCCGGTGGATTGCACTACGAACCCGGCAGCATCAGGATTCGCCATTTGCTGGACATCATTGTTAATGATGTTGGGTTTGAAGCCGTCGCCAACAAAGTGACCAAGCCCCTGTACAACCTTCGCCTGGCGCCATATTATGGCTGCCTGGTGGTACGCCCTGTACGAAAAACCCCGTTTGACAACCCGGAATATCCCACCTCGCTGGACAGGCTGATGCGAATCATTGGGGCCAAAGTGGTGGATTATCCGCTAAAAGCTCAATGCTGTGGCGGGCATATGACCCAGATTAAAGAAAACACGGCTCTGGAAATTATCCGCAGGCTGCTCAAGAACGCCGCCGATTACGAGGCCGATGCCATTGTTACGCTCTGTCCAATGTGCCAGCTAAACCTGGATGCCTATCAGGATAATGTCAACAAGCACTTTGGCACCAATTACAAAATCCCAATTCTTTACTTTACCCAACTGCTGGGCCTGGCCTTTGGGCTATCCGCCAAAAAATTGGGCTTTGGCAAAGAGTTTGTAAATGCAAACCCCGCCCTGGAAAAAATTGGGGCGGAGCCTCCCCCCAAACCCAAGCGGAAGCGACGCTCTAAAACTGCGCTCCCACTGCCGACCGTACAGGAGGAGGGATAAACCATGACTAAAGAACGAATTGGCGTATACGTATGCCACTGTGGCAGTAACATTGCCGGCACGGTAGACGTGGAAGATGTATCGCAATGGGCCGGCGAAAATCTAAAAGAGCGCGGCGTGGTGATTTCCCGCGATTACAAGTTTATGTGCTCAAACCTGGGCCAGGAATTGATTGAAGCCGACGTTAAAGAACAGGGCTTAACCCGGGTGGTAGTGGCCGCCTGTTCGCCGCACCTGCACGAGCAAACCTTCCGCAACGCTACCGGGCGGGCGGGCCTGAACCCGTTCCTGTGCGAAATGGCCTCTATTCGGGAACACGTATCGTGGGTGCACACAGACAAAAAAGCCGCAACGGAAAAATCAAAGGCGATTATCTCCGGCGCGGTTGAACGCGTGGCCCACCACGAAGCTCTGGACCCGATGACTGTGCCCATTAATCCGGCCACGTTAATAGTGGGGGGCGGCATCGCCGGCATTCAGGCCGCGCTGGAAATTGCCGACAGCGGATTTCCGGTGATTCTGGTTGAGCGCGAGCCTTCCATTGGCGGGCACATGGCCCAGTTCGACAAAACCTTCCCCACTATGGATTGCTCGGCTTGCATTCTCACCCCCAAAATGGTGTCGGTGGACACGCATTCCAACATCACCTTGCTTACCTGGAGCGAGGTGGAACAGGTGGATGGTTACGTCGGCAATTTCAACATCACCATTCGCAAACGGGCGCGATACATTGACACCGATGTTTGTACAGGCTGCGGCATTTGCATTGAAAAATGCCCCAAAAAGGTGGTGGATAACATCTTTGAAGCCGGAACCGGCTACCGCAAAGCGGTCTATCGCCCCTTTGCCCAGGCCGTCCCAAAATACCCGGTTATCGATTACGATAACTGCACCTACTTTGAGCGGGGCAAGTGTAAAGCCTGCCACATTTTTTGCCCCACCAGCCCCAAGTCCATCGACTTTGAGCAAAAGGATGAGGTTATCCGGGTGGACGTGGGCAACATAATTCTGGCCACCGGCTTTGATCTGTTTGATGCCCGAAGAATTCCACAGTACGGATACGGCCGGTTGGCTAACGTCTTTACCAGTCTTGAATTTGAACGGCTATGCAACGCCGCCGGGCCCACCAACGGCCGGGTTGTAATGCGCGACGGCATATCCAAGCCGGAGGCGGTAGCTGTGCTGCACTGCGTTGGCAGCCGCGACCGCAACTACAACAACTACTGCTCGGTTATCTGTTGTATGCAGAGCCTTAAATTTGCCCATCTGGTCAAAGAACGTACCGGGGCCGAAGTTTACAATTTTTACATCGATATGCGAACTGCATTTAAAGATTACGACGAGTTTTACCAGCGCGTTCTGGCTGAAGGGGTCCACTTTATCCGCGGCCGGGCGGCAGAAGTTACCGACGCGGCCCGGCAGCCCGGCGAAGAAGGCAAATTGATTGTGCAAGCCGAGGATACACTGCTGGGCATGCAGCGTCGAATTCCGGTGGATATGGTCATCCTTTCAGCCGGGTTGCAGCCTCGGCATGATGCCAAAGAAGTAGCGCACAAGTTTGGAATTTCCTGTAGTGCCGATAGCTGGTACATTGAAAAACATCCCAAACTGGACCCCGTGGCCACTATGACCGAAGGTATCTATATTGCCGGCGCTTGCCAGGGGCCAAAAGACATCCCGGCCAGCGTATCGCAGGGGGCGGCGGCGGCAGCGCGCGTGCTGGGCCGGATTCAGCAAAAAGAGCTGGCTCTGGAACCTGTCCGGGCCAGCGTCATTGAGGAGCAATGTTCCGGCTGCCGCATCTGCAATGGATTGTGCCCCTTCAATGCCATCATCTTCCACGAAGACCGCAAGGTGACCGAAATCAATCCGGCCTTGTGCCAGGGATGCGGCACCTGCGTGGCAGCCTGTCCGTCCGGCGCTATCACCGGTACCCAATTTAGCAACGAGCAGGTACTGGCGCAACTTGAAGGCTTGCTGATGCTCAATTTAAACGGCGGTAACGGCAAATCGGTGCCGGCCGCTGAGCCGGCGCCGGCATTGGCGTGAAAGGAGCCGCCGATGGCGGAGGGGTCTCCCTCCACCCTCCCGCACCTCCCGCCATACGCACGATACTATAGATACAATATCACAAAATACCTCATTATGTCATAAGCGTCAAACAAGCAATACAAACTACAGATGCACGCTGGACTACTGATACGTCTGTAATAGATCACACAAACACGCACAGCGCACCACAATAGTGCGCGCGTCTCTCGACGCGGAGTGCCCCCCCGCCGCACCATCCGGAGTTTCACCCACGCCGGGCCGGCCCATGGTCGGGCGCGGCGGATTTCCTCTGCTGGTGGCCCGGTCCGGG
>CAYWSS010000574.1:0-4209 GCA_964460505.1 uncultured Caldilineaceae bacterium
TAACTCCTCCTCGCAGGCTCTACTTGTGCATGGCGTACGGTGTTCGCGCGTCGCGGCGGCCGGCTTCGGCCGGCCCCAGGGCAAAGAAATCCCACCCGTTAACCGGGCCGCCATCCAGGCTGGTTCGATAGGAGGGTTCGCCGCTTTCCCGAATGTGGGTGGGCGTGAGAATTTCGGCTTCTACGGCCAATTGCCCGCTGTAACCGCCAAAGGCCCGGTGCGATATAAATCCGGCGCCGGCCCGAGGCGGCTCTGTGGAAATTTTGGCCTCGCCGGGCGCTATGCGGGCCACGGCCTTTAGGGCGGCTGTGGCGGCCTGGCTCTCCAGTTTCAAACTGTGCCAGATACCGGCCGGAATCAGGGTTACGTCACCAAATAGATGTTGGGTGAGGCCGTTGGTTCCGCCGCTCAACCAGGTCAGGCCGGATACCTGGGCTTGCACCCAGCCAAAGCCGCTGGTTTTCTCGCCGCCCAGCGGGATGTCGCCATGTTGAAAATCTTGAATCAGGGTGGCCAGCGTATCAAAAGCGGCCAGATCATCCTTGCTCAAATCCATAAGATCAAGTTGAAGCCGAAAATTAAGCTTGTCGCCGTAGGCAAACAGATAATCCTGTTTGGCGCCTTCAATGGGGCGGCCGGTTTTGGGGTCCATTTTAACCCCATCCATTGCGCACCAGTTTTCTTCCGGGTGAGACGGGTCTGCCAGGTAGGCATCAGAAAACAAGACCATGCCGCGTTGGCCTTGCTTGCCAAACAGCCGGTCAAGCAGCTTGCGGGTGCGGGCCGAATCTCCCCACAGGGTTTTAAGCACCTGCGAGGCCCGTTTCTTAAATGCGCCCTTAACGGTGCCACCGGGAATGTAAATTTCCCACATGCCCTCTGCCTGCGCAGACGGCGCCCACGAGAGCATTCGCATAAAGACAGTGTCGTACGGTTTGCCATATTTGCGGGAAACTTCGCGGTTAAATGGCCCGCCCGCCCTAAAATCAATGTGATAGGGCTGAGACAGTTCCTGGCGAGCGCGGTCTCGATAGTTTTTGAGGAAGGCGATAAAATTCTGGTCGTTGGCAATGCTCTTGTTCAGGTTGCGGGCATTTAACAAGTGATGGAAGCGCACGCGGCGGTGGCCATCTAAAAATTCTCGCCACAGGGACAGGTTGATGCCTTCAGGGGCCTGATTGAAATTACTCCATTGGGTTTCATTAATCTTCCCCTGCCGCAACATCTGTTTAATGCGAATGTGCCCTTCGCGGTTGGCAATTTCGGTTTCCAACCAGACATCGCTTTGCAGCAGCCGAATTTGCTGCTCTATTTGCTGAGAAAAACGGGAGAGTACGGGGCGGCAGGCCCGGTTTAGCGTGTTTGCCAGCGCCGCTTCATCCTGCATTTGCTCGGCCAGCGTTTTACCCAGCTTAACATCCAGCCCCAGGCTGCCGGCAATTTCCTGCCAGGCGGTTTGATTAAATTGTTTGGCCGCTTCGCGCTTTACACCGAGGCTTTTGGCAACCCGTTTGACCATATTGGCCTTATCTTCCAGAGCAATTTCCAGAGCAGAGACGGCGTCGTCGCGACTGGAGAAGGGTTTGTTAGCCAGCGGTTCCAGTTGGGTTATTACTTTTTTAGAGAGGCCGTGCCTGCCCTTGCCCAGTTTTTTAAGCGCGCTTGCGGGTAAAAACCAGGTTTCCTGCTCTACAGCAGACTGCTCCTGCAGCCAGATAGCGATTACGCGCGGCAGGTAGTCGGCCAGTTTGTTTTTCCAATCATCCGGGCTAAGGATTGGCCCGCCAATGCTCATTTCCAAACGTTGCCGAATAACCTCCGGCAGGTCTTTCATTGCTTCCAGCAACAGCCGGCCTTCAATGGAGGTAAATGAGGGCGGCGCGCTGGGGTCTACCTTGCCCCAATTCCAGCCCACCAGCACCGGATTTGTGGCATCAAAAGAGAGGGTAACAATTAAATGGTTGGCCCCGCTGCGGGCCTGGGGCGTGGTGGCCGGGGCCTCAAACGGCAAATCCATCTCCAGCCGTAACCGGCCCAGGCCCTTGCTTTTTCCGGCCCCAAACCAAAAGCGCCCGGCCTGAAGTTCTTGCAGCAGGTAATACAATCTGGCCTGGTTATCATTCTGGGTCACGACTTTATTGTTGATTAACAGGTTAAGATCAAACACGGAATGGCGCAGCACCGTTTCCATTTTGTAGTTGGCGTTGGCTTCAACTGCCCACCGATCTTCATCCAGGCGCAGCCCCATCCGCAAATCAAAGAAGTTGTCGCGGGGATAACTATCCGGCTGCAGGCGGCACTCAACCTGGCCAATCAAGCCCCGGGGCATTTGCGACCCGTACAGCCGCTGCCACAACTGCTCAAGCAGGCCGGTATTACGGCCATTTTTCGAGCGGCCAATAAAGGCATCCATCAATGATTGGGCTGTGCCGGAAATTTCTCCGGCCAGCGATACCAGCCGTTGGGTGCCATCGCCATCGCGGGTAAACAGGGTCTTCCGGGCATTTCCCCGGTAAATGGGTGATTCGGCAAAAAGTTTTCCACGTAGACGCATCAGTGTCTCTCCTTTAATCTGTTACTAAGGCAGTTCCAAAAAAATAATTGTTCCAAAATGCGTGAAAGGCAGTTTTATTACGCATCACGGTAAATTGGCAACAGGTTTTGGGGGGATTTAAATTTCGGAACTACCCAACTCAAAAGCATGTTGGGGCTTTAATTTTTTACTGCCAATATTTAAAAGACTGGCAGGCGGTTAAAATTCGTAACCGAAAAAGAGCATTATGTTCAATTATACGACAGAAAAGAAAATACCAAAAATCCCCAGCCGGTTCAACGTGAATGTGGGGGACAGGGTGGGTTGAACCGGTGGCAAGACCCAACCCATTGGCCCAAAATTGCCGGGGCGCGCCGAAGGCCCAACCCGGCCTGCCCATTGCTGCTCACCCACTTACCGCACGCGCAGCACCAGCCCTTCGTTTGGGCCGAGTTGCAGGTTGGCCAGATCAACCGGGCCGCGGCGAAGCATACCGGTGGCAACGGCAATGGTGGCCGTGGCGGCAACCGCGCTCAGGTCGAGAGCGCGTGCGGTCCCCACAAAATTGAGCGCCACCACGAATTTGCCGGCGTTCGGGGCGGTGCGAGTGTAGGCAAATACGTCATCGCAGCCCGTATCCACCGGGGCGTAATCGCCGATGCTGAGGGCCGGTTCGGCGCGGCGCAGGGTGGTAAGCGCTTTGTACAAATTTAACATGGAGGTGGGAACTTTTTCCTGCGCGGCCACGTTTTTGGTGGTGTAATTGTCTGCCAGGGGCAGCCAGGGCTGCACGCCGCCTGCGGCAAATCCTGCGTTGGGGCCGGCATCCCACTGCATGGGGGTTCGTTCCGGATCGCGCCCCACAAGGTGGGCAATTTCCGGCTGATTTACGGCCGGTGGGTCTTGCACAAATTCAGGCGGAATTGGCACATTTTCCAGGCCCAGCTCCTCGCCGTAGTAGGTGGTGGGGGTGCCGCGCAGGGTAAGCAGCAGCATATTTGCGGCGCGGGCCTGGGCCGCGCCAAGGCGCGAAGCCGGCCGGTGCTGGTCGTGATTGCCCAGCACCCAGTTGGGCCAGCCTTGTTCCGGTAAATCGGCTTCGTAGGCACCAACCAGTTGACGGAATTCCGCCGCATCCCACGGGCGCGGCGCAAAATGTTTGTCCACAATCAGTTGAAAATTAAAGGGCAGATGACATTCGTCGTAATTTTCGCCGTAATATTTCATCAGCTCTTTGTTGGGCAAATAGATTTCACCCACCATCATTCGCTCATCATATTCATCCAGCACGGCCCGCATCTGTTTGGCAATGTCGTGGATTTCCGGCAGATTGTTGGTGTAGATATGCTGCAAACTGCCAAACGGGTTGACTCCGTTCCAATCAGGATTGGGCGGCTCATCGCGCAGCTGCTCATCTTTCATCATCAAATTGAGAACATCTACCCGGAAGCCATCGACGCCTTTATTCAGCCAAAAGCGCATATTATTGAGCATGGCCGGCAGCATTTCGGGCTGCCGGTAGTTCAGTTCCGGCTGCTGTTTTACAAATTGGTGCAGGTAATATTGGCCGGTGGTTTCATCAAAGGTCCAGGCCGGGCCGCCAAAGTGGCTGAGCCAGGTGTTGGGCGGGCCGACGTCCGGGGCGGGGTGCGCCCCAATATACCACATGAGCACGC
>CAYWSS010000575.1:0-4188 GCA_964460505.1 uncultured Caldilineaceae bacterium
ACCCGCTCTGGCCGATACCCCCCTTGTTTTTTGCTGAATAATCTGGCCTATAACAACTTGCAGGCGAAACGCCAGGGCCAGTAGTTCCTCGCGCCACAGATAAAGGGTGATGCCGCCGCCCACGACGAGCGACAGAAATACCAGGGCCAAAATTGACCAGATCAGGCGTCGTTTATGGCGCGCCAGCCACGGTTTGAGCCGGAACCACTGCTTTTCAAGCTGCGCCTGAACATAGCGAAACGGGGCCGTCACAAAACGGATGACCGCATAGCCAAGATCGAGCAGGCGGTAGCTGAGATAAATGGCAAAACCTTGCAAGTAGAGTAGTCCGACTCGCGGCCGGCGCTGCTTATTATTTACTTGTTGCGTATTGGGAGTGTTCATTGCTTTGCTCCTTAATTTAGTTTGATGCATTTATTGGGTTTATTGAGGTGGGTGAGTTGCCAAACATTCTGGCAGTTCAACTGCTGTTCCTGCGTTAAAAATTCACAATTAGCCATTCACAATTTCATTGGCACCCTCCAATCTATTCAGTTTGATAAAATGAGATACAGTTGCCGGCGCCAGGGCAGGCCAAAACGGCGCACTCCGCCATAGTACGTGGGTTGTGGAATTAACTTGGGACGGTAAAAGGGGGTTGGGTCAATGGGGGAAAATGTGACCCGATTAATGTGGGGGTTTAGCGAAGCGCGGCAATGCGCCGGTAGGCCAGCAGGTAGCTAATGGCCGCCGGTATGAGGAACAATAGAGCCAGGAGTAACGCCTTCAGGTGCTGACGGCGAGTCTGTGCTGGAGGTGGGTCTTGAGCAGGGTGACCTCGGATCACATCGGCGATTTCATCCGGCAGCCAGACGATGGCACTGGGATCCTTCAGGTCGGCCTGAGCCTGGTGAAAGGCACTGGCCCATTTGTGCTGGCGGGCTACAGCCGTCTCATCATCCAGGCTGATTTGAACCTGACGTAAAGCGTCTTTCCAATACAGCCGGGTACTCTTTTGCTGGCTCATTATTCGCCTCCCTGCCCATTGATAATGACCACTTCCTGGTTTTCAACCGGCAGCGGCGATAACAACAGTTGCGCTTGCAGCGGAAACCTCAATTGTAAGCCGGTCAACGGGCGTTGGTGCCGCAGAGCAATGTAGGCCGCATAGGCCAACAAATGGCGGGTATTCTCGCTGACCTGATACGCCGGGGGTAAGGTGGCAGCGGTGATGTTCGCCGCCACCGCAAAGTCATGCCAGGCAGCGATCATCTCCTCGTGTTTGATCTCCAGGTCTTGCAAGACCTGGCTCATTGGGGCGAATAGGCGCGAGGCTTCCCGGCACATAGCCTCCTTTAGGTCAGCGGCCGGGCCATCAAGCCAGAGATGATTGCCATGCTCAGCGCTAACCCGGTCGCCGCCAAACTGGCCCAAAAACGTGCGAAACCGGGAAATCGAACTATTCAGATAAAAGTTCCAGAACTGCTCCCGGTGGCGATGGGCGCTGAAATAGCAATGATGGATGAGAAAGCGGTAGAGCGGGTCGGTGAAGAACAGGTTCTTGAAGCCGCTCAGCAGCAGGCGCTGCCAGGCCAGCAGCAGTTGCTCTTTCTCGTCAACGGAGAGTAACAAGGTCTCCTCCCCGGTGACGGTCACCGATTTTTCAGCGGTGAAGGTATATTCTTCGGTAATGGGGATAGGGTAGATGCTCATTTTAACAACTCCTTTCTTGGGCTAAAATTGATTGAATCACAATAATCCCGAAGGTCTATCGCTTCAGGCAAGGGTTTTGGGCTTATTTGGTTGGTTTAATAAGGAAATTTATCTATGGATTTTGTTGGGGTGATACTTTGAGGGTATGTTTAAATTATATCATAAAAATCAGTATTTGTCAATGTTTTGTTTAGATAAAACTAGACAAGACTAAATCCAGCCGCTAGCCATTTTCTAACTCTTGCTTCAACCATGCCTGCAACTGCGGACTAATTCGCAGACCGGCCTTGACCATAGTTGTCGCATAACTCAACACTTCTTCCTTGGGGCGTAATCCGGCCAGTCCGGCCGTTAGCAACACGCCTACGGTCCCTTTGACTGGGATGCCCATAGCCCGGGCTACTCTCCGCGCTTGCCGTTCATCGATGATCACCCACTCCGGCTGTCGTTCTCGAGCCAGCAGCAAAACATCCATTTCGCCCTGGTCCAGTCCCAACAGCATCGGTTCAACACTGGAGGTTGTTTTTGGTGACACAATCTGAAGCCAGTCGGCCTGGGCAATGATTTGGGCGCCGGGTCGCTCCAACCCCTGACCAATGACTTCGTTGTAAACCGTGGTGGGCACGATGATCTCGCCAAATATCTGGGGCAGAAGTTCAAGTTGCTCAACCACGGCCAGCGCAATCAGCGGTGTGGCATTAATGATGACGCTCATTCTGATTTTATCTGGCTGGCCAACAGGCGGCTGGTTTGGGCTTCGTCTGCCAATTCGTCGGCTGGATAATCCATCACGGCGAAGCCGTTTTCAGACAGCAAACGATAGAACTCCCACCGATCACAGCCCAGCACCTTGGCGCCCAATCCCGAGGAGATTTTGCCCTGTTCGTAAAGGTGTCCCAGGGTGTATATCACCACCTGGCGGGTGAATTTCTCACGGTCTTCTTTGGAAGCGACCAGTAATTCTTCGGGAAATACGACGCTAACACTCATGTCTGTCTCCTGCTACCGAAATCAGTTTTGTTACAAGGATTGTAACAATCCTGGGAGGGGGTGTCAATAATCATCATCGAAACGCAGTTTGCCCGATCGCCCATTTCAGAAAGTCAGGCGCGTATATACATATCCTGAGAGATACAATTCACTCGAGGCAAATTGCGCCGGAGTTGAAGCCCAGTTTCTCAATCAGGATTTCGTCAGCCAGAACTTCACCGGTAATGGCGTCAAGTTCGAGACGGCCAACAACACCAACCTGTCCACGAGTCGGAGAGGTGAGTACAATGTCAACCTGCCAGACCAGTTGCTCGCCCAGGACCAGTTTCGGATTATCAGATCGGAGGAGATTGCCGATATTTTCGAGCAGCCAGTAGTTGGCTTCCCGTCGGGCGGCTTCAGTCGACAAGACTTCAGCCTGAATGTGAATGCTGATCTGCAAGCGGTCAGCCTTTTCAGTTGGTGAGACAGGCATTACAATAGATGTCATTATATTTCCCCAACCTGATTGATGTTGATAGTGTAAAAGGGATTGGAAACTGATGTCAAAGGGTGAAGTCTTCAAAATCAAAAGGGGTTGGCCCTGACAATTACGCTTGTTCTGATGTCATCTGATCGGCTAACAGACAGCTGGTTTTGGCTCAGATGACAATGTCAACTATGCCCTGAGCCAAAAATGGCACGTTTTAACCAAAGGCAGTGGTGGTAAACGGCCCAACGCCTTCGCCAGCCAAATTGCCACTCCTGATTGGCAGGTCTTAAAACCTGATGATCGCTGGGTGGCTCAAGCGGTCAATCCACCGACCTACCTTGAACCGATCCAGCATCTGGTTCTGCGCTGGCGTAACCAAAAAAGAGAATTAAAACACGCAACGGTCTTGTGTTCCATCCTGGACTGGTCGATGGCTGAAGTCATCACCTACTATGATGCCCGTGGTGCTTGTGAAACTGAGATCCAAGCTGACAAAGGTGGCCTTAAATTGTGCAAAAGGCGCAAGAAACAGCCCGCTGCTCAGGAGGTGCTCATTCTCTTAACCGATATCGCCCACAATTTATTGGCTTGGTCTTCACCCTGGATGTTTCCCAATGGCCCCTTGGCCCAGTTCGGTACCACCCGCCTTATCGAAGACGTTTTGGCTATTCCTGGACATCTGATTTTTGACCAGGATCAGTTGGTTGAAGTGCAATTGAATGAGTTGCATCCCCATTCCGCTCAGGTTGCCCAGGGCTTAGCCCGGCTTATGGCTTACTTTGGATATCCGTAGGCTTATGTCTATTGTTTTACCTCAATTGTTAATGTTCAGCTTTTTATTTTTTGCTACCCCCCAAATTTCGCACGAAATTTGGGTGTAAGGCTATAAGACCTAACCTGAATATTATGGTAAAATTGAAAGCATATCTCTCATTGAATGGAGAAATGGAGTATGCGAGTTAAATTTTGGGGCGTTAGGGTTTTTGCTACAAGTTAAGAAAAGAAAGGAATTGTCAAATCTAAAAACCAACATA
>CAYWSS010000576.1:0-4183 GCA_964460505.1 uncultured Caldilineaceae bacterium
CCGAATATACTCGGGCGCACGGCCCCCCGGAATGACCAGCGCATCGTATTCATTAAAGTCAACTTCATCAAACGTAGCATTTAAGGTGAAGTTGTGTCCCGGTTTTTCGGAATAGGTTTGGTCGCCTTCAAAGTCATGGACCGCTGTTCGGATAAATTCCCCGGCTTTTTTATCCGGGCAGACGGCCTGTACATCGTACCCAACAGCGGCCAACGTCTGGAAAGGCACCATAACTTCATAGTCCTCTACAAAATCGCCAACCAAAAACAAAATTTTTTTTACACCCATTTTTCACTCCCTTGTCAGTAAATAGTTTACGTTGTACATTTTGCACGAAATTATTATACAACAGATTGAACGACATTTCCAGACGAAAAAAAGCCAAATTACTTTGATGTAACGGCTATTTTTTTTTGTGTACACTCAATGCACACGTGTGCTAAAAAATCTTTAAGGTTAGTTTTCTAACATCTCCTTCTAACTGTTTGGATAAGGTATTGACTCCTAAATGGAAAGGTGATATTCTGGGTGAAACGTTTTAGTGAAACGTTTTAGTGTAGCGGTACATACGGTTTCAACGAGACACTTTAGCGGCAAAATTTGTAACGTCTGGCACCATCAAAAAAGGTCTGATTTAGCAATCAAAGATCTATTTTGCCACACAATTTTGGCTCTCTGGTAGCTTGCAGGATCGCTCTATAAAAAGCGTATTATCTGCCACTAATTTCACTAATTTTTTATTTTTTCGTGTTAATTCGTGTAATTCGCGGCAAATTTTTTACTTTGATCCTGCAAAATCCTGTAGAGCCACAATTTTTAAATGGCCTTTAGCGCATTGCGCACCATTTAAGGAGACAACGTTGCCTCCATCCCCGCAAAAAAGCAGAAAAAGGAAAGTCACCATTAAAGATGTTGCCCAGGCGGCGGGTGTTTCGGTTACCACGGTTTCTAACGCGCTCAATAACCGGAGCGAAGCCATGACCGGGGAAACATTACAACGCATTCAGGAAGCAATCCGCACGCTCAACTATCGTCCCAGCAGTGTGGCTCGCAGTATGGTAACCAAACGTACCGCCACCATCGGCTTAATCATTGCCGAAATTGAAACGGCTTTATTCCTCCAGTCGCTCAACATTATTGAGCCTATCGCGCGCGCCTCTAAATACAATGTGCTGGTGTGTAGCGCCCATAATCTTGAAGAAGAACAGCAAGCGGTTAACTTGTTACTGGAAAAACAGGTTGACGGCATTATTTTTATTTCTCAGTCTCGATATATGGATGACGATTACCTGGATTACTTGCCCCTGTTCTTACCCCCCATTGTACTCATCAATCGGAGCACCAGGCGCGATAGATTTGACAACATCCGCTGGGATAATACCGGTGGTTTCATTGCCGCTATGGATCATCTGGTGCAGTTGGGGCATCGTAATATTGCTGCCCTCCATGGCCCGACCAGTCGCCGCAGTTCTGATGAACGGTTTGAGGGGTACAAACTTGGCCTTAAAAAGTATAATCTGGATTTTCGTGAAGATTACGTACAGATGGGAGATTTTGAATCCGACCCACCGGAGGCGTGGGAACAGGCGACACAGTCACTGATTTCTGTCACGCCTCGGCCAACGGCCATTCTTGCCTCCAATGATACCGTGGCAGCCGTGGTGATGAGAACCGTTCAGCAAGCAGGATTGCGCCTTCCCGAGGACATCACCGTTGTGGGCAATGACAATAAACATTTCTGCATTTATCTAAATCCGACGTTAACCACAGTTGAGTTGCCAATTCTTGAGGCCGGCCAACGGGCCATTGAGATTCTTTTGTCCAGAATCTCAGGTAACCGGAATGATCCTGAGTCCATCATATTGCCTTGTCCGCTTGTTATCAGGGAGTCCAGTGGCCCAATATGATAAGTACATATCATCAAAATCGCCCCCGGTTTGCCCTGACAAACGGGCGCATCATTTTGCCCGATGAAGTGATCTCTGGTCAGGCATTGATGGTGGAAGGAAGAGAACTAATTGGTGTCGTTGCAGAGAATTCTTTAGGCGATACCGAAAAAATAGATGTTAAAGGGCGTTACATTGCGCCGGGATTAGTAGATATTCACACGCACGGCGCGTTGGGTCATATTTTTAACGAAGCAAATAACAAAGCATTTTCTACTATCACAGAAGAAAACGCCCGCCGGGGCGTAACATCGCTGCTGGCCACAACGATGACCGCGCCCCTGGCTGAATTAAGGCGCTGCCTGGAATTTACCCGCCGCTGGATGGCTGGCCCTCATTCCGGGGCACAGGTTTTGGGCGCTCACGTAGAAGGACCTTATTTTGCCGCAGAACAAGCCGGGGCGCAAGACCCGGCCAATGTTCGCAACCCGAATGACGGCACGCCCGATGCCTTGCTGGAGCATCACGACGTTATCAAGATTATGAGCTACGCCCCCGAACTGCCGGGTGCGCTTGAATTAACAACCCGGCTGACTCAACTTGGCATTGTAACCGCCGCCGGCCACAGCAACGCCAGAGAAGACGATGTGCGCCGGGCGATGAAAGCCGGCCTGAGCCACATTATCCACATCTGGAGCGCCCAATCCACCACGGTTCGTGAAGGGCCCTGGCGTAAACCCGGCCTGCTGGAAGCCAGCCTCACCTTTGAGACGTTGACCGTAGAAATGATTGCAGATAACAAACATCTGCCGCCCATGCTGATGAAGCTGGCTTACAAATGTATCGGCCCGGATCGACTGTGCGCTGTTTCTGATGCCACCAATGGAGCCGGATTAGCGGAAGGCAGCCGTTTTAAGATGGGCAATCTGGAATACGACGTGCGCGACGGCGTGGGTATGATGCCGGATCGCTCGTCATTTGCGGGCAGCACTACCCTGCTTAACCAGATGATTCCAATCCTGCATAACGTCGTTGGCATTCCGCTGGTGGAAGCGGTGCGAATGGCCTCGCTTACTCCGGCGCGGGTCATTGGGGTGGCTGACCGCAAAGGCAGCCTGGAGCCGGGCAAAGATGCGGATATCGCCATTTTTAATGATGACTTCACGGCCTGGCGCACGATAATTGGGGGGAGTGGAGTATAAATGATAAGGATGAAGGATGAATAGATGAAGGTAGAACCGGTAAAAACTACACAATTTGAAGAACTTCCCGTGACTGTGTACGGCAGCAACCAGGAAATGGGCAGGGCGGCGGCGCTGGATGCCCGTGAGATAATTGTCGAAGCCATTGCCAATAGGGGAATGGCTAACGTCATTGTTGCTACCGGCAATTCGCAGCTTACCTTTTTGGAGGTTCTGCGCCAATTAGATGGTATCGACTGGGCCAAAGTAAACGTATTTCACATGGATGAATATCTGGGTATTGCTCCGGATCACCCGGCCAGCTTTCCCTTATTTTTGCAGGAACACCTGCTGAAATATGTAACCGTTGGAAACTTCTTCCCCGTACCCAACAATCCGCCCGATGTTGAGCAGGCCTGCCGGGATTACGAGGCCCTGCTGCGCCAATACCCCGCCGATATGGTGGCAATGGGCATTGGCGAAAATGGGCACATTGCTTTTAATGACCCACCCTACGCCCTTTTTGACGACCCGGCCTGGGTCAAAGTCATCGAACTGGCTGAAGCCAGCCGCAAGCAGCAGGTTGGTGAAGGCCACTTTAAATCTTTGGATGAGGTTCCAACTCACGCTATTACGCTAACAATTCCGGCCCTGCTGGCCCCCCAACGGGTGCTGTGTCTTGTGCCGGAGGCCAGAAAAGCAGAGGCGGTGCGGGCATGCATGACCGAGCCAATTAGTGAAGACAGGCCCGGTTCAATATTGCGTCAGGTTAGCCACGCGCACCTCTACCTTGATCCAGACTCAGCGGCCAGGATTCTACAGAACTGAGTCTGGCAAAAGACTTTTCTCTAATTTTTGTTCAGGAGGAATGCTTATTGAACAAACTATTTGTGCAGTGGTCAAAGAGTAAAAAATTTCAATGCTGAATTTTCAGGAGGACATTTAGAATGCACAAAAAACTTATATTTCTGGCAGTTTTAGTAGCGCTGTTGGTGTTGCCGTCAATGGCATTTGCGCAAGGTGGCGGCGATTACACTATTCGAGGCGATGTGACTGTGGGCGAGATTGGTGGTGGACGATATGGTGGTGTGGTGGGCTGTGCGGGTGATGCCGCAT
>CAYWSS010000577.1:0-4174 GCA_964460505.1 uncultured Caldilineaceae bacterium
AAAAATTCAGCTTTTTACCCATTTGTTGCCCACTTTATTAGCTTGATGCGTATGGAGCTAGAGGGGGGGGTAGTTACAATTTGCCATTATATTTAGGGAACCACCACCCGTTTCTGGGTAAATTGTATTTAACCGCAGAGAACGCAGAGTTCGCGGAGACGGAGTGCCCTCATTGTGCTCTTTGGGTATTGGGTAAAAAACAGAAAACTTTGCGTACTCAGCGTTCTCTGCGGTGAATTTTCTTCAGCACGCTGGTGAGTCTGCAAAAAAATTGAAATACGCCTACGAAGGGCGCACCGTTAGACATATTTTGCACACTCAATTACAATTTAAGCGGTGACTGATCCAATGTCATTAAGTTTAGTGTCAAAGATTGTCATTTCGACGAGCCTACGGCGAGGAGAAATCTTCGTCGTTCAATGGCTATTTTTGTATCAACCCAGAAGATTTCTCGCTTCGCTCGAAATGACATAATCCTTAACTTAATGACATTGGTGACTGATCAGGCTCAAGGAGAGAATAAAATGAAGATCGATGCGTTTCTGCTGACCAACAATTTGAAGGACATTCCGGCCATTGTGGCCGCTGCCGAAACTACGGGCTTTGACGGCCTATGGGCCGCAGAAACCGCCCACGATCCCTTTTTACCGCTGGTACTGGCCGCCGAACACAGCCGGCAAATAACGCTGGGCACAGGCATTGCGGTCGCGTTTCCCCGCAGCCCGGCCACCCTGGCTTACACCGCCTGGGATCTGGCCCGCTATTCCAGAGGGCGATTTATTTTGGGGTTGGGCACGCAGGTAAAGGCGCATAACGAACGTCGCTTTGGCGTACCCTGGGGAAAACCGGTGCCCAGGCTGCGAGAAGTAATTCTGGCAATCCGCGCCTTCTGGGATTGCTGGCAAAACGGTACCAAACTTAACTTTCGGGGCGAATATTTCAAACTGACCCTGATGACGCCGTTCTTCAATCCCGGGCCGCACGCTTACCCGGATATTCCCATTTTTATTGCTGCGGTAAACAAGCAGATGTGCCGCTTGGCCGGCGAGTTGTGCCAGGGATTGTATGTTCACCCGTTGCACACCGCCCGCTACATTGAGGAGGCAATTTTGCCCAATGTTCAACCGGGGCTGGAAAAAGAAGGCCGCCGCCGGGAAGACATCCAATTTTGCAGCAGCATTTTTGTGATCCCCACCGATGATCCGCAGCAGGCAAAAAAATACAAAGCCGAGGTGCGCCGGCAAATTGCATTTTACGCCAGCACCCCCTCGTACCGGGCGGTAATGGAGCTTCACGACTGGGGCGACGCCGCTGCTCAGTTGGGGCGACTGGCCAGCCGCAAACGATGGGACGAAATGACCACCCTCATCTCCGATGAGATGCTGGATGCCTTTGCAGTAGAAGGAACATGGCAGGAACTTCCGGGCAAAATTCAGGCAAAATACAAGGGCAACCTACTGGATCGCGTCAGCTACTATTTGCCGTACACGCCCGGCGAAAGGGACGAACCGTGGCAATTAACCGTAGCCGGTTTCAAGGGCTAAGGATTGAAAATTGATTAATTGCCGCATGTCATTTTGACCGCAGGGAGAAATCCCTGAGAAGTTTACTTGCAAGCAATCATTTTAGAGATTTCTCGTCGCAAGCTCCTCTAATGGCCTATCTCAAATGCGGAAATTATTTAATTGCCGGTCCTAAGCCTCCCGGCAATTGCCACACATTCCCTGAAACTCCAGCAGGTGGCTGTGTATTTGAAAATTAAATTTGTCAGATAATTGCTGCGCCAGTTGATCGACGGTGCAGTGATCAAATTCAATAGTTGTACCGCAATCCATACAAATAAGATGATGGTGTCCGCCGGCAGCCGACACAAATCGCTGCGTGGGATCATTTAAATAGAGAGGCCGCACCAACCGCAGTTCAACCAAAATATCCAGTGTCCGGTAGACGGTGGCGCGGCTCAACTTGGGGTAATTTTTTTGCCCTTCATCCAAAATCTGTTTGTGGCTAAGATGCTCCGAGCTATTTTCCAGCACTTCAACCACCGCCAATCTGGCCGGAGTCAGCTTGTATCCGGCTTTTCTAAGTTGCTGTGCCAATCCTGAAATCAACGACATTTTCTACCATTCCATCTTTGTAATGAGACATGGTCTCAATTGTGAACCAAACAAAAGTTTTTGTCAAATAAAAGGTTATCCAAATCCCCCATGATGAACGTGAAAAAACCTGTTCGGAACCTGAAACGCGGGTGAAGGGTTCAATCAATATTTCTCAAATACGGATTTGATATCCTGATTGACCAAAACGAAATTCAGGAAGTTCGCCGCTTTTTAAAGAGAAATTAAAGCTGGAAACCGGGTAGTTTGATCAACACAGCGCCCCCGAAAAAATCCGGGTGCTGCTGCAGGAACTTGGCCCCACCCTTGCGTTATCTTTCCTTTGCGCCATTGCGTTAAAACTGTTTGACGTCTATTTGACCACTACAAATTTTGAGGAAAACCCAATGCCTATCATTGAAACAATTTTAACCGCAATCCTGACTTTCATTTTCAGCGGCTGGGCCGTAGCGGTGCTGATGCTGGTGCTGCTGCCGCGCCGCCAATCCATTGACACAGCCCGGGTGTGGCTGCTGCTGATATTTTTTATGCCGTGGCTGGGTATCCTGCTCTATCTTTTTATCGGAGAAACGCGCCTGCCGGCAAATCGATATGAGAAACATAAGCTTGTGACCGCCATGCTGAAAGATTCGGCCAAAGAATTTAAGCAGAAAAATAGACAACATCGCTCCCAGTTAGCCCCAAAAGTCAATCGGGAACTGGCTCAAACAATCTCCATGGCAGAGAATTTGGGATTTCTGCCGGTTATGGGCGGAAACGCGGTTGAGCTGGTGCCCGGCTACGATGAAATCATCGAGCGGATCATTGCCGATATTGACCGGGCGCAACGTCACGTGCACCTGCTCTATTACATTATTGCCGATGACGAGACCGGCCGGCGCATGGCTGGCGCGCTGGAGCGGGCCGTAAAGCGCGGCGTCACCTGCCGGGTGCTGGTTGATGATTTTGGGGCGCTGCCCTTCATCAAAAAACTGGACCAACAGATAGCGGCCCAGGGCATTGAGATTCACCGAATTTTGCCCATTAGCTTGTTCCGTCGTCACCTGTCCCGCATCGATTTGCGCAATCACCGGAAAATCGTGGTCATTGATGGGCAGGTGGCCTATACCGGGTCACAAAATGTGGTTAACGCCGACTACGGGTATGATATCGAGGGGCTAACCTACGAAGAGTTGATGGTTCGACTGACCGGCCCCATTGTGCTGCAACTGCAAGCCATTTTTACCGAAGATTGGTTTCTTGAAACCGGGCAGAAACTGCTCGGCCCGGAAATTTTTCCAACCCCGTCCGTAACCGGATCGGTGGCCGCCCAGGCTGTGCCCAGCGGCCCTATTTTCAAAACAGAAAACTTTCATCAGATTGTGGTGGCGTTGCTGTACCACGCCAAAGAGCGCGTGGTCATCACCACGCCCTATTTTATCCCGGATGATTCCCTGTTGCAGGCCATGCACACCGCCGTGTTGAGCGGGGTAAACGTGACGCTGATTGTATCCGGCAAGGTTGACCAGGTTATTGTGGGGTTGGCCCAGAGTTCCTACTACGATGAGCTGCTGGCGGCCGGTGTAAATGTATTTATCTATGGTCATGCCCTGCTGCACGCCAAACACATGAGCGTTGATAACGACATAGCCCTGATCGGCTCCGGCAATATGGATCAACGCTCCTTTGATCTTAATTTTGAGATTAGCATGTTATTTTACAGCGCCGAGGTGACGCAGGCGCTCCGCTCGGAAGAGAGCAAATACATTGAGCGCGCCGAAGAGCTGTTACCGGAAACGTGGGCGCAGCGCCCGGCCAGACAGAAGTTTCTGGAAAACACCGCCAAGCTGGTCAGCCCGTTGTTGTAAAGGATAATCGATGAAGGATGAATCTTAAAACCCTTCCTTATCCGTTAACAATCCATTTAATCGTAACCGTTCAGCCCCCCTGTCATTCCCGCACGTATTAAGCGGGAATCCACAGACTGCACGCATAGATTCCCGCTAAAAGCATGCGGGAATGACATAATTCTGGTAGGGGGGTGAACGGTTACAATGAAATCACCTTGAAACTGTGGC
>CAYWSS010000578.1:0-4174 GCA_964460505.1 uncultured Caldilineaceae bacterium
CTTCGCCCCCCCCACAGCCCCCCCCGAATCGGGGGGGACTGAGGGGGGGTGAGTAGTCAATTCCCTTTCTCCAGGGTTTACGGGTCAATCGCCCGTGGCAGCATCTCCGGGTCGTAGTTGCCAACCTGGTTGGTGCGCAGCACCCAGGCCGAGGCGCCCTGTTCCAGAAACACCTGCGACACGGCGTTACTGGCCCAGTGAGGGGTGATGGTGCGCCAGCTTGACAGCCCCCGCAAAATATTGACCAGCGGCCGTTCGGTCAGACTGTTGTCGATTAAATGGAAATTGTATTGCCAATCGCCGCGAGACGTGCCCAGCGGCAGCAGCGTTTTTTTGAGCGATTGCCCCAGTTGCAGCAGCCGTTCAAAGCGCTCCGACTCTTCAGGGTGGCGCTCCAGCATTTCTGCTATCAGGGGGTGTTCCTTAAAGGAAACGTCCATATCCTGTACGGCGGCGTACAGCGTTTGATTGGAATCCTGGGTGCAGTTGTTGGCCATGCCAAAAAAGACGCCGCCGGTGCCGCCGCCCACCCGATAGAGATGCAGCGTGCCTTCCAGCAGCACGGTCAACCGGTCCAGCGCCGATATTTTTTGGTGCGAGAAATCGAAGGGTTTGGTGAAACTGTCCAGCTTAAGCAGAATGTCGCAGACCGGACGGTAGCCCAAAAAGCCAAATTGACGATCTCCGATGTAGCGGGTCCAGTGGAGAATACCTGGAATCAGGCCGTCGCCATTGCTGGAAAAGACCTGGTAATACTCCAGATCAAACGCCAATTCATCGGCCAGCGGCTCGCGAAAAACCTGCGCCCGCCCGTATGAAAAGTGACCAAAATAGTAGCCGCCGGGGTAGGGGTAGGGTTCGCGCTTGTTGCCGATACCGCCGTAGCTGTTAACCAGCAACGCCTGGTCGCCCTCCTGCCACAGGGCCGGCGAGTCTCCATTGCCCGGGTTGAGCAGCACTGAGTTGATCTTTCCTTTTTGACCTTCGGTGTCTTTCCAGGCGGATTTTTTAATGTAATCAATCGATTCCTTTTGCCCGGTGACGGTTTGGGTGGGCTTGAGCCGCACCAGGTCTCGCGGGGAAATGGCGAGTACCACAAATACACCGTTGCTGTTTTTTGCGCCGCCAATGTACCAGCCGCTTTTGTTGAGGGGATCATTCTCGATGCCGTGGCTGGTGGAGCGATGAATTTTGAAAGAATCGACAACTGTTTCGGGTAATTGAATCACTTCTTCTGCGCCGTCAAATTGGCGGGTGGCGCGATTAAAGTGAAGCACCCGGAACAGGTCGCCGTCTGCCTGCACAGCTTCAACAAATGTGACCAGCCCGTAATATCGCCCGGTAATCTGCACCGGCTCCCGCTCGATGTACAAAACGGCCGGCTGGTTACTTTCCTCTGTTTCCTCTACCTGCACCGGCTGCCGCAAGCCGACAATCACGTCATCATTGGGGCGCGCCCCGGCCAGCGATTCCAGGGCGGTGACCAGCCGCCAGCGGCGCAATCGCACCGGGTGCACCAGCCCTTTTTCGGCGCTTTGGTTAACTTCGTCATTAAAATAGACGTCGCGGGCCGCCGACCAGACCCGGGCCTGCACTGCCGGTTTGGCGCTCCAGCGCAGGTGCACGACCTGCCCCACCAGATGCCGGTACCCGGCGGCGGCGTGATGCACCTCAAACAGAACGCCGTGTACCGTATCGCGTTGCTCCGGCGCGGGCAAAATCAGGCGTCCCATCCAGGCGGCCAGCGGTAGATACAACTGCGGCGAAACGGTTTGATCCAGCGGAAAATGTTCGGGCCGGTTGAAGGGAGCCTGAAGAAAAATTTTGTAATTACTGGGCTGTACTTCTGGTGCGTCTGACACGGTGCGCTCCGCAATTAACAATGAATAATGAGTAATGAGTAATGAGTAATGAATAATGAGTAAGTTTTACTCATTGATAATTATTCATTACTCATTGCTCTCTGGTACTTTTTTGTGTTACCCGAAATGACATCGGTTACAATTTCCAGTGTTTTATCCATAAAAGTTTGGCCGGTGTCCAGTTTACCATCGTTAGAGAAATAATCTTCGCCGCCCACATGGTAGACCAACTCTCCGGGGTTAATGGTGGTTACGCGGCCATCCCGCTTGATTTTGTTCCAGTGTGAGTGGGGCATAATGGGCCAGCGGCGGGGAAAAATGACCTCGCCTGTTTTGGGGAAGAAATCTTTGCCGCCAATGACCTGGTACAGATGGTCGACCATTTCAAAGCCGGGGTCATCGGACATGACCCCACCCAGTGAAATTATTTGAACCGGCGCGTCAAAGGCCTGGTGCAAATAGCGGGTAATGCCGATGGAAATCTGCCCGCCGCCGCTGTAGCCAATAAGCGTAATGGGTTTGCCACTGCCTGTTGGGTAACCGTGTCTCAACAGGCTGACGCCTACCTCGTGGGCAATGCCATAATTATTAAGCGGCCCGTAGCGGGAGTCACCGGAAACAGCTACCTGGAGCGCATTACGGGCGCAAATGAGAAAGGTGGTCACATCCATATTGTTGGCCAACTGGCGGGCGTGAACCCAATCCCACATGCCCTTAAAAAGGCGTTCGCCGTTAAGGGGGTTGTTGCCCACGGCAAACGGAAATACATCACTGATCAGAACCATGTCATCATCAAATTTCCCCTGGAGCCGGTCCAAAAATTCAATTTCACGAGCGGCCAGGTAGTCGCCGGAAAAGCCGCCAATGCCGGTCAGGTAGACCACAAAATGCTCTGCGCTGCTGGCAGCGGGTAATTTTTCCTGCACAGTTTCCGGAGTTTCCACATCCGGTTCCAGACCGCGTTCGGTCCAGCCGGCCCACCAGCGCATCGATTCAAAGGGCGCAAAAAATCCGGCAATAAAGAACAGTATCAGCCCCAGCCCCAGCAGGCAGAAAATGGAGTCAATCAGCCAACTAATTGTTCCAAAAATAAAATCCATAATATTTTCTCCTTCTATGATACCCTGCTTTATGGGTTTCATACCGCGCGTGTGGCGGCCCCCCCCTCACCTCCCCGCGCCACAAGTTAGTAGTCCTGTGGATCGGCGGCTCCTTCATTCATTTTAGCTTTTGGGCCGGTTTCGCAGTAATTTGCCGCGTTGCGTTGCCAGCCGGTCGGCCAGCATTTGGGTGTCCAGCCGTTCTTTGGTGCCGCTCATTACCTGCCACAGCCAGGCATCGACGGCTTTAATCCTGAGGAACGGCATATGGATGATAAACTGCACAAAGAGCCAGCCCAGCAAACAGGCAATAATGCCCTGCCAGAACAGCGCTCCGGCGATGGCTTTAACCCCCACCACCAGGGCCAGGAGACTCCACACCCGCACGGCCTGATAAATGGTATTGCCCAAATAGGGCAGCAGGCTGAGGAAACTAAGCAGCAAGGGGGCATAACTGAGCGCAACCAAAATCATAATACGCGAAAGGCGGCCTTGTAACCCAAAGATAAAAATAACCACCAGCCAGATTGACACGGCCCACACCAGGGCGCTAAAAACCAACACCAACCCGGAGATGAACAAGCTTACCAGAAATCGGCGTGGCGTCACCCGATTGGCAAACAACACCACACTTTGCCCCAACATATCAGACAACCCGGCCAGAAAAAGGATTGCCAAAGCTATAGTCCAGCCGCTTTGAAAATTGATGACTGCCGAAAAAACTTCGGGATCAAGTTTAAGTACACCAACCACTACATCCCACAATGCGGTTAAAAAACCACCAACTACCGCCAGGTCAAATTCGTACATTTGTCACCTCGTTTCCAGAATAGACTTATTCCCTAATAAGGTTATCTCATTTACAGGATACAGACAAGCGCGGATGAACGCGGAAAAAAAGATTTTAAATATCCGCGCTTGTCCGTTCTCGTCTGCGTCCTTAATAAAATGTGTCCAAATTTCCTGCGTTGCTTATTGAAGAACAACTCTAATAATTTGTTTTCATTTGAAAACCGGAGTCAAGCAACACCAAGAACTTTCGGCTCTCTGGTAGTTTGCAGGATCGCTCTGTAAACAAGCGTATTATCTGCCACGAATTACACTAATTTCACTAATTTTTTATTTTTTTCGTGTTAATTTGTGCAATTCGTGGCAAATTCTGGTATCGTTTCATTCGGCCAAAATGAAGCAAAAGACAGGTTTACAATTTTC
>CAYWSS010000579.1:0-4158 GCA_964460505.1 uncultured Caldilineaceae bacterium
TTTCGTGTTAATTCGTGCAATTCGTGGCAAATTCTTTACTTTGATCCTGCGAAATTCTGTAGAGCCACAATTTGGAAAACCCTTGGGTTTGGTTCACCCCCAAACTGAAATACACGCATTTGAAGCGCACCCATTTCAAATTTGTTATGTAGTCTGGTATAATGAGCGTATTAATGTTGCTGGACAAAACATTTGTCTGCGTGACCCGCTTGCAGTTGTTATGACAAATTCAACATCACAAAAATTTTACCCGGCTACGGCTCACAATCTTCCAATTTATCGCGTTGAGGCATTTAGGGCTTACCCTCAATTGAAACACGCTATTTTTTCTCGTAACGGGGGCATAAGCAAAAAGCCTTTTCAGACTCTTAATCTGAGCCTTTCAGTTGGAGATAGTGGGCAGGCCGTTGAACAGAATTTCCAGATTGTTTGTGAAGCAATGGGGGTATCTCCCCCCCAAACGGCAGCGTGTCATCTGGTTCACAAAACCGATATTATGACTGTCACGCGAATCAATCAGCAGAAAATGATGGGCTACGCCGACGGGTTGATTACGAGTGAACCTAATATTTTCCTGTTTATGCGTTTTGCAGATTGCACCCCGTTGCTCTTTTTTGACCCGGTGCAAAATGCTGTGGGATTGACACACGCAGGCTGGCGGGGAACGATGCAAAATGCAGCCGGGGCCACCATTAAAGCCATGGCAAATCAACTGGGCAGCCAACCGCACCACATTATCGCCGTAATTGGCCCTTCGATTGGGCCGTGCTGCTATGAAGTTGGCTCAGAAGTCATTGATGCAGCAGATGCATCGCTGGCAAAAACAAACGGCCTGTTTCAGCAAAACGGTAAGCCGGGCCACGCGCACTTTAACATGTGGGAAGCCAACCGGCGGCAGTTAGTAGAAGCCGGCGTAACGCAAGTTGTATCATCCAATTTTTGTCCCGCCTGCCATACTGACCAGTTCTTTTCGCACCGGGCAGAACTTGGCCAGACCGGTCGCTTTGGGGTAATGATTGGCCTGCAGGGAGATACGCAATGAGCCGGATTGCCGCCAACCTGAAACAGGTTAAGGGACGCATTGCCGCAGCCGCCAGTCGTGCGGGGCGAAACGCTGATGACATTACGCTGGTTGCCGTTTCTAAAACGCATCCGCTGGAAACAGTGATTGAAGCATACCAGGCCGGGGCGCATCACTTTGGCGAAAATAGAGTTGCTGAAAGCAACCCGAAAGTAGCCGGCCTGGCCAAATGGCGGCAACCCGGCCAAAAAACTGATGAGGCCCAATGGCACTTTATCGGCCATATTCAAACCCGGCAGGCCGGTCAAGTGATTAAAGGGCAGTACGCGCTGCTCCATTCGATAGACAGCCTGAAACTGGCGCAACGTATCCAGCGCCTGGCAGAGCGGGACAATCTTCAACCGGCAAATGTTCTGCTACAATGTAATGTATCCGGTGAATCAACAAAAGCCGGATTTACGCTAAATACCTGGCAAAGCGATAGTCATCAATTTACCAACTTTGTTAACACCGTTTCCAAAATTGTATCACTTGATAAGTTGAACATCCAGGGGTTGATGACAATGGCTCCCTGGGGCTATGAACCGGAAACAGCCCGGCCTACCTTTAAAGGCCTGGCTGCACTACAAAAACAGCTACAAACTGAATTACCCGCTCAAAACTGGCATCATCTATCTATGGGAATGACCGATGATTTTGAAGTAGCCATAGAGGAAGGGGCCACCATTGTTAGAGTTGGGCGGGCTATATTTGGCACAAGACACTACACGTAAAAAGAAAGGGCACCATGCTGAAAGAAGTAAAACTTGGCTTTATCGGCAGCGGGGCAATGGCAACCGCGATGATTGCCGGGTTAACCAAGAAAAAGTTGATTAATCCCAAATACGTCACCGCCAGCGACCCCTATATTGGACAACTGGAAAAACTGGCCAGTCGATACAAAGTAAACACAACCCAAAATAACCTTGAAACCATAAAAGAAAAAGATATAATTATTCTGGCTATTAAGCCGCAGAATTTAGAAAACGTCGGGGCTGAATTGCAGGGACATATTCGGGCCGGGGCACTGGTTCTGTCAATTATTGCCGGAGCCACAATCCGGGACATCAGCCGAAAACTGCATCATTACCGGGTTGTGCGGGTTATGCCCAATACCCCGGCCCGGGTAGGCAAAGGAATGTCGGTCTGGACCGCCACGGAAGATGTTAACGACACCCAACTGGGTTATGCCAGAGCAATTCTGGCCGCATTGGGCGAAGAGATTTTTGTTGACAACGAAGATTATCTGGATATGGCCACAGCGCTGTCCGGAACCGGACCGGCCTATGTTTTTTTGTTTATGGAAGCCATGATTGATGCCGGGGTGCATATGGGCTTTTCCCGCCGGGTCTCCGAGCAACTGGTGTACCAAACCATCGAAGGGTCGCTGGCCTTTGCCCGCGACAGTAAACGCCATCCTACCGAGCTGCGCAACATGGTTACTTCCCCCGGCGGCACCACCGCTGACGCAATTTACCAAATGGAAAAAGGTGGGTTTAGAACGGTGCTGTCCAAAGCAATTTGGTCGGCCTACAAAAAATCTCAAGCGTTGGGAGGCCGGGAAGAATAATGGGACAGATGCTGGCCTTTGTAATAAATATTGTATTTCAGGCACTTTGGTGGGCAATTTTGATACGAGTGTTACTTTCTTGGTTGCCAATGGCGGGTATTCGAATCGATCCGTACAATCCGGTCATTCAGATTCTCTATCAGATTACGAATCCAATTTTAGAGCCTCTGCGTAAGTACACAACCGTAGGAATGATCGACTTGAGTCCAATTGTGGCGCTCATTGGTCTGGAGTTTATCAGGTATATGTTAGTTTCGCTTGTTTTAGGTATTTAGCCTAAAGCATATCATCTTGACGCATATTACGGGAAGAACGAGCGTATCGTCCTCCTTTTTCCATCATATGCGGCCATGAGGGAAGCAGGAGGAATCTATGAAAGAAATAAAATTCAACATCACCAAAGCCGAAGAGGGGGCAGCCTTTGCGGTACATGTTGTACCCAAAGCCGCAGAAAATGAGGTTGTTGGCAAACACGGCGACGCGCTAAAAATAAACCTTACCTCCAATACCGTGGGCGGCATTGCCAACGATACCCTGATTAGCTTTATTGCCGAAAAGCTCAACGTTAAGCGTGAAAATATTGAGATTGTGGCCGGGTTAAGCGCCACCGAAAAAATGGTAGTGGTGGTTGGCGTATCTCCGTTAGCCGTTGAGGATTTGCTGGTTAACTAAACCTTTGACGGAACTATTTCACTCCAATCGTCGTCAATGGTGTAGTAAATCATTCAGTTTAGATTGGAGATTTTTAGATGAAAAGCAATTTAAATAAGCTGATTATTACCGTAGCCATAATCAGTGTTACTTTGATGAATACTGCTTGTGGTTCACAAGTTGATTCTGAATCTGGCGGGAAGGATTCAGACATCAAGGCTGAAGCTCAGGCTGTGGCTGCGGCAACGCCAACCGACACGCCTGCGCCTCCCTCTACCCCAACACCCAAGGCGAAACCAACCAGCACAAATTTGCCCACAGAAATTATTGAACCAATTTCTCCGGTTTCACCGGTAGCACCCGCAGGAGAGGCCATGAAATTTTCGGATCCTTCTGCCCAAATAATCCCAGGCAGCGAAAAAGCGGTGGAAGCCGCCCTAACTAATCTGGTAACCCAAACCGGCCTATCTGCCAATGAAATTACGATAATTTCCGTAGAATCAAAGGAGTGGAGTGATTCCGGCCTTGGCTGTCCGCAAGAGGGATTTATGTATGCCCAGGTCATTACTCCCGGTTACCTGATTGTGTTGGAAGCGCAGGGCGAGCAGTACAATTACCACACCAATCAAGATGGCAGCAGCGTGGTTCTTTGCAAACAGTAAACAAAACGGGTATTGTCAACGTGAAATTCCGGTTACAAAGCTGGAGGTTCGTAACCGGAATTTCACTCCAGGCAGGAAATACTCAATCAGCAATAATCTCCTGCAATGCTAAAAAGCGTCCCGGTTGAGAGGCGCTTTTTTACAATTAACTATCGTAGAAGTTACGCAGTTAAAAAATCTACCCCCTCCCAGCCTCCCCCGATGTCGGGGGAGGA
>CAYWSS010000580.1:0-4136 GCA_964460505.1 uncultured Caldilineaceae bacterium
AAACATGCGGGAATGACATCTCAAAAGTTCCGTTCTCTTTCTGTTTTCAGTATAGCCAGATACCGTTTAATTGACTGCTATCCGTGGCCGGCAGCGCAATTTTTTGGCCATCGGACGAAATCCGCCAATCGTTGTTGGCGATCATCAGCCCGGTGCCATTGGGAAATAGGGGGCGTGTTTGGCCGCTGGAAACGCTGTATTCGTAGAAATTATGCTCGCTCGCTTCGGGCTCGAAGGGAAGGTACACCAGCCGGTCGTTGTCCCGCCAGCGATAGGTGCCAAACAAGGGCAATTTCTGTGAGGGCAAAGCCGGATTTTGCAGATCGTACAGCCACACCCCATTTTTGCCGGTATCCGCATTAAACCGGATATAATAAACCAGGTAGCGGTTATCCGGGCTTCCCGCAGCAATGGCGTTTCGGGACATCGTTTCATTTATCCAAAAAAGTGAAGAGGATTGGGTTACAATTTTCGGGATGTTTCACGGTCGTCATAGCCCGGACCTTCGGCAGAATTTTCGGATTTACAAACCAATTATCTGCTCATTCTGGTAATCAGGGCTATAAATAGCCCTTCAAACTGTACAATCACCCTTTTGGCGCGATGAAACGATACCCGCTTTTCCGGCAAATCCTGTTCAGAAATCAGTTCCGTTTAATAGCCGGACAATGGCCCATTTTTATAAATTTGATATACTAAAGTTTTTATCTCTGTTTACCTCCGTTAGAAAGAACCAGTTGTACCCGTATGAAATCCTTAAGCCCTCCACAAATTAGCAAACGCAGGAAATTCCTGCAATTAATTTTTATTTTAGCCCTCATTGTTTCTTATATGGCAGTATTTCTTATTTTTACCCCCAAAATTGGAGGCTCGATTGTTCCGCTGTCCGCAATTCCCCCTATTGCGGCCGGTTGGTTTTTTGGGGTTGAAGGAGGTATTATTGTTGGGTTGCTGGTAATTATAATTAATACGGCATTATTTACTCTGGTAACTGTTCCAGGCGGCACCAGCTCCCTGCAAGCCATCCCCAGTATTATTGGCACAATGACAGCCGGGATAGTGACCGGTTGGTTAAGAAGATTAACTAACCAGGTTGAGCAACAATCTCAAAAGTTAATCCGGGAACAAGCAACCCTCAACAACCAAATTGCCGAACGCCAGCAAGCCGAAGAAGCCCTGCAAGCAGTACGTGATGAATTGGAGCAACGGGTTGCGTTACGCACAGAAGAATTAAGTTTAATCAATCAACAACTTCATCAGGAGATAATGGAACGGAAATCGGTAGAAGAGACTCTTCAGCAACGAAACCGATTACTCACCCAAATTTTACAACTGGGAGATGCGCTCCATAGCAATAAAGATATTGATTCGCTCTTGCATGAAATTGTTAATTCTTTGGGGTTTGAAGTGGCGGTGTTAAATGTAGTTGATGAAGACACGCACCAGATACGTGTGCGTGCTCTGGCCGGGGCCGATCATGAGGCACGCCAATTTCTGGAAGATGCTGTTTACGAATGGGGGGACTTTAGCGTTCTGCTACAGGAAAAATATCGCATTGGCCACAGTTATTTCGTTCCGCATGGAGAGTTCAACTGGCCCGAGGATTTTGAAGGGCCAACATATATTCAGAAAAATAAAGATTTAGCAAAAAAAGCGGCCGCCACCCATAGTTATTACTGGCATCCCAATGACATGTTAATGGTGCCGGTTAAGTTGAATGATGGTCAAATTGTGGCCATTATTTGCGTAGACCAACCTCTGGATTCCAGACGCCCCACGCAGGAATCGCTGTTACCGTTAGAAATATTTACAACCCAGGTGGCCGGCACCTTTGAAAATGCCCGCCTGTTTGAGCAGACTCAGCGCGAATTACAGCGCCGCAGACAGGCCGAATCTAAACTGAAAGCATCACTGGCAGAGAAAGAGGTTTTATTAAAAGAAATTCACCATCGCGTAAAAAATAACCTGCAAATTGTATCCAGCTTGTTAAACTTGCAAGCTGGTCAGGTAACAGACCCCCACACTTTGGATGCCCTGCAAGACAGCCAGACCCGGGTTCGATCAATGGCGTTAATTCATGAAAAACTGTACCGAAGTGAAAATTTGGCCAAAATAAATTTTGCCGAATACATTCGCGATCTGATCAGCTACCTGTTTCGGGTACAAAATATCAATCCCCACCAGATTACGGTTGACATTAAGGCCGATGATATTTTTCTGGAAATAGATACTGCCATTCCCTGTGGTCTAATTCTAAACGAGCTGGCTTCCAACGCCATAAAACATGCTTTTCCCGGTGAAAGAGCCGGTAAAATCTGCATCACCGCCTGCCAAATTAATAACACAACCCTAAGTTTGATTGTGTCGGATAACGGTATTGGGTTTTCAGACGAACTTGATCCGGAAAAATCCAACTCGCTTGGCTTACAATTGGTTGGCGCGTTGGTAACCCAATTAGAGGCTGAAATGAAAATAGTAAGTAACGAGGGGGCTGAATTTCACGTCTCCTTCCCCACCGATTATTCCTGCTAACCCAGTATTGTTCAGGTCTGTCGTTAGGTAGTTACCAGTAAAAAGATTATTTTTTGGGCAAGAAAATTTCTCAAAAAGGGCGCAGAGAACGCAGAAAATAAATATAAATCGTAACTACTTGCCCCCCTCTAACTCACCCCTTATGAGGGGTGAGGACTTAACTTCCCCCCGAATCGGGGGGGTAAAAACGACAAAAGGACGCTACTATAGCGGTTACAAATACGTGCGCCTGAAGTATTATTAAAGATTTTGGCTCATGTTCAGTACAAGTGGCCGGCACTTTGTTTTCCTGCCAGAAAGTTCTTTAGAGATAAGTGCCGGTCACTTTTACACTTGTTCTGGACATGAGCCAAAATCTTTGCGTACCCGGCGTTCTTGCGGTAAATTTCGACAATAATACCCGGCAAGGCACTTTCCAAAAATATCTAACCATTAAAATCTGACGATTTTCTGCATTTGCGTATAATACGGCACAGTGAAAGGTTTGCGCCGGTTTTTATTGGACAGCTACCACCGGTCATTCAGAAATATAGTTCAAAGCCGCGTATGATTCTGTTTGTACACGGGTCAAGGCAGGCAGGTATTTTTATGACTAAGGCTAAAAAGTGGGCCATTAACATCCTGATTTTGGTTATTGCCACCGTGGTGATGTTAATTGTGGCTGAAGCCGGCATGCGCTGGATTGACGGCTACCGGCTGTCTACCATTGAACTCAATCAGGACGCCACCACCATTGAGCAAGCTGAATAAATTGAGGATTTTCAGATGAAAAGAAGCGGGCGGATAACCAGGCGCTGGTTTGGGCTACTCGCTATTTTGATAGTTACAACAATGCCCCTGAACGCCACAGTTGCATCAAAAATGCAGCCGGCAGTATGCCGCGAAGTCTACACCGTTCAATCTAACGATTGGTTGAGCAAAATTTCAGACAAATTTTTGGGCAGCATTGAGGCCTATAACGTCATTGCTGCGGCCACCAATCAGCAGCATGAAATTGATAACTCATTTGCTTACATTGCCAACCCCAACCGGCTGGAAGCCGGCTGGAAATTATGCATTCCGGCGGCGGAAGATGTGGATACAATTTTGGCCCGGGCTGCCGCTGCCCTGCCCGCCGCCACGGATTTGGTCAATGCCGATAAAGTGGCCTTGCGCCCTCCGGATGGAGTGCCCGCGGCCTACACCCTTGACAGCTTCATTAATGAGTTTGATTTTGGCCCGGACGTTCTGCCTCAGTGGATTCGCTCGGTTCCGGAGCCGGCGCAAAAATACGAAATTTCGCCGGAATTTCAGGCCATTCAAGATGCCTACGGCTACCGGGCCAATTATTTATGGAACAGCAACATTGGCAATGATTTCTTTTTCCACTCCAGGATATTTGACGTAGTGCCAGATCAGGTAAAGCTTTTCCCGGCCCCATCAGACACAGTACTGCCCCGCTTTCGGTACCCGCCCAATGTTACCCTGCCCACCGGCTTAACCACCAACCAATACGGCTGGCGCGGCCCGCAAATTTCGGTAAAAAAGCCCGACAACACCATTCGTATTGCAGCCAGTGGCGCATCCACTACCGCGGTCGGGCAACACCTCAAAACATATGACCT
>CAYWSS010000581.1:0-4122 GCA_964460505.1 uncultured Caldilineaceae bacterium
GGCTGAATGGTTACGAATCATTTGTTAATTATTCATTGTTAATTTGCGGCTTGCCGCGCTATGGAGTACGTAATACGCAATATGTTGCCGGCCCCAATTGGGTAAGTTATTTACGTACCATTCCTTACGAGGCGCTTACGCCCAAAGAGCCGGCCGGCCGGGTTGAATTTTTGTGAGCGGGCTTCACTATCAATCCTCGTCCGGCCCCGCTCGCACCTCATTTTTGCGCGGATCGAACTTGAGCGCGTTAACTACCGGCAGCACAGTACCTGCCCGGTCTTTGTACCAGGCGGCGTGTTCAAACCGCTTGTCAGTGGCGCCGGCGGCGGTGTTGGCCAGCACCCAGTTGGTCTGGGCAAAAAAGTAGGGGGCGGCGTCATCCAGCAAATGGTAATAGGCCCGCACGGTCAGCCGGGCCACATCCTTATCCCGCACCGCCAGGTAGCGAGGGTCTTGTTGTTCCCCCGCAATTGGGCCGCCCTCCGTGCCGATGACAGGGATGTGATAGCCAAAGCGGTTGCGAAAAATATTCGCATAGGCATCGAATTTACGAAAGGCGTTGGAATCCTCATCAATGATGTTGCCCACCCAGTAGCCACCCTTTTCAAACGGTAATTTGGCGTTCCGCCGGGCGGTATTGATGGCTTTAACCTGGGCCGGAGTCAGGTTGTGTTCATTTATTTTATCCACGGTCAGGGGCCGGTCTTTCACATTGACCGGGTCGGTGGGATAATCCAGCGGGTGATTGAGGAAATAGTTGTGCACCGCAATCCAGCTTCCGGGCAGCAAATCTTCCTGCCCCCGCGCTCGCACCCCATCCAGAAACTGGCGCAGAAAAATCATATCGTCAAGGGTGCCGCCGGTAGCCGGCGCCGGCAGGCCGGGATGCCCCCCGGCAGCGTAAACTTCCTGCGCGGCCACCACCCACCAATCGACAATTTTCCCCACATCCGGCGGCTCGCCCCCGGCCCAGCCGCCCGCCGGCCCGGCCACGTTGGGTTCGTTGAACAGCTCAAAATAATACACGCCCATTTCCGTGGCCTGTTTAACCAGCTCCGGCAGGTGCTGGTAACGGGCGTTGGCCGGTTGGTAGACGCGCATCACCGGCTCAATGTCGTTGGCTACCAGTTGCTCCACCAGATACTGATCGGCCACAACCGGTAAATCATCCTGCAAAAACTTGAACCACTTGATGTTCATTTTAAGCAGTTCGTCCACAAAATAGTCGGTGACATTCGGGGGGAGGGGCTGGTTGCCCGGCGAGCCGTGCACGCCGCGCCCGTTATCGTTGGCCGGGCGCGGGTAATCTGCCAGCCTTATTTTATCCGGTTGGGGTGACGCAATGGGACATTGGGCGGTGGCTTTGCGGCCACGCGGCGCGGCGTCGCGCAGTTCGTCCTCAAAACAGAGTTCTCGCACTTCATTCTTCCGGGGGCGGTTTTTCAGGGCGTCAACCACCGGCTCCTGATCCCCCTCCCGGTTGTGGTACCAGGCGTTAATTTCCCACACCAAATCATTATAGTCCAACGCGCGCTGGGCCAGCAGCCAACTGCTGGTGGCAAAATAATAGTCGGGCGCGTCGTCCAGCATGTAATCGGCGCTCCACAACGTCCAGCCGGCTACGGTTTGCCCATCTACCTTTGGGTAGCGGGGGTCTTCGGCGCTGCCTTTGGTGGCTCCCCCCTCGGTAGAAATGAGGGGGATATCGAAGCCGAACAGTTGGTAAAACTGGTTGCGGTAGCTGATAAAGTGCAGAAACGCGGTGGAGTCACCGGTCAGGGTAAACCCGTGCAATTTGCCGGACTCAAATTCTGCGTTGATTTCCTCGATTTTATTAGTGGACAGGCCAAACGCTTCGGCATCCTCTTTGTTTAGCGGGCGATATTTAAGAATTGCGCCAATCGCCCGCCGCAGGTTCATCTGCGCCACTTGCTCGCCGGTAAGCTCGTATTGTTCAATTTCTGCTTCCGTAAGGGGAACGCCCGTTTGATTCACGGCATCAAAGGGGTAGGCCGGCGGGTGGTTGATGTTGTAATTGTGAACCGCAGCCCACGAGAAGTAGAGCACCTCCTGGTTGCCCTGCTCGCGCAGAGCGTTAAAAAAGCGATAAAAGAAGCTTTCCTGCCGGCCGGGCAATTTCTGGTCGGGGGCAAAAAAGGAGGGGATGCCGGGATACCCCCCGGCCAGATAAATTACGCGGGCGGCATCGGCCCAGATTTGGGCCAGATATTCGGGGTCGGGGCGGCCGTTGCACCAGCCGCCGGCTTCGCCCGGTTGGTTGGGTTCGTTGTAGGTTTCAAAATAATAAACGCCCTTTTTTACATAGTGGCGTACCAGCGCGTCGAGATCGGCGGGATCGTAGGGGGTGTTGCACGGCTGATAAATGCGGACAACAGGCATAATATCGCGGCTGACCAAGTCGTCGATGGTGCGCTCGTAATCGCGGTTGTTGAGGCCATCCACCAGCAGCTTGACCCAGGTAATATTCATCCGCGCCAATTCTGACACAAAGTAGCTGGTAGCTTCGTCAGATTGGGCGTACAGGTGGGTGCTCCAGTGAACGCCCAGCCCGTTGTCATTTTTGGGGCGCGGGTAGCTGCTCAGCGGCAGCGGCCCGGCGGGGAACTGTGAGGAATCGACTGCAGGTTGGGGTTGGGGTGTTGCGGTTGGTGTGGCCGCCGGTGTCGTGGGAGTGGGCGTTTTGGCATTTACCGTAGATTGGCAGCACAGGAGAAGCGCCGCTGCCAGAATGACAGCAATGGTTTTGAGCATAAATGGATTACCTCGAAATCAACGGATGAACGAATAAGCGAGTCAGCGAATGAGCGAATTTGATATCGATACCCTTGCTGACTCGCTTATTTGCTGACTCGCCCCACCGCCGCCCTGGCCGCGCGGATATGGGCTTCGGGCGTATCGATGGGAATGACGCAGCCCGGCCCAATCATCAAGCGTCTCCCGTTGGTTTGGCTGATGGCATCTGCAATTTCAGCCTGAATGGCCTCAAACGGGCCGTTTTGCAGGGTGTCGTGTTCGTTAATGCCGCCAACGAGCAGGCCGGAGAAGCGTTGGCCCGCTGCCCGCAGCGACGGGGCAGTCAAGCGGTCGTGCCAGTTGATGGCCTCTACCGGGTAGCCGGCCATCAAATCGAACATAATATCTTCGCCGTGAGCGTGTACCAGATTAAAGGTTGTTTCCGGGCGGATGGCGTTGAGCACCGCCAGGTCAAACGCTTCGCCAAACTCCCGATATTCAGCCTCGGTCAGCAGCCGGTAGGTATCGCACTGGCTGGCAAAAAACACTCCGCACGCCCCGGCCCGAATTGATTCTACGGCAAATTGAATGGTGGTTTCGGTGATGATTTTTAGGCCCGCTTTAAAAGTATCGGGGTGGCGGCGCAAGTCGGCAAAAATCCGGTCGCCGGCCAGTTTTAGCGCCGTGGTCAGCGGGCTGAACACGGTTTGCAAAATTGGCGCGCGGTTTTTTAACGCCTCGGCGGTTAAACGCAGCGCCGTAATTTGATGGCCAAAATAGCCGGATGTGGCATCAAGCTTTTCCAGCGCCGGCCACTGGTCAACCGAGGTAACACCGTGCCGAATGACGGTGCGCGTGCCCTGTCCGTTGGGAATATATTTGGTTTCCGCGCCCCAGTCTTCAATGCTGTAGGTGCCGGTCGGCATAAATTTGAGCAGGTCGAACTTGTAGGCGCGCTGCCAGCGGATCATCGCTGCCGCCAGTTTTTGCGGATGCTCATCGGCCGCCGGCCAGTGCCGCCACAAACTGATGGGCGCCCGGTCGGTTTCTTTGCCGGCCAGAGCGGCGTTCATTCGTTCCCAGTGGGTCATTTGATTGGATTTCATTTCCCAAATCCTCTATTTTCTTTCAAAGGGCGCAGGGTTGCAGGTCACAGAGTCGCAGATTCCTTCATTCTCCCATTCGCCATTTGTCCGTTCGCTATCATAGCATACATCCCGACATTCACCAATTGATTTTTGATGGTTGCTCACCGTTGCGTGTTGGCGTAGAATGGGTATCAAATGAGTCCGTGGGCGCCATCAAATGAATTCGACATCTGGCCCGGAAAACTTGGTAATTACCCATATCTGCCTAAGACCGCAGAGG
>CAYWSS010000582.1:0-4116 GCA_964460505.1 uncultured Caldilineaceae bacterium
TCTGTGGATTCCCGCTTAATACGTGCGGGAATGACAGGGGGGCTGAATGGTTACAGCGGTATAATGTCTAATAGATAAATAGACTTTAGCGCAACAAAAAAGAGACCACGACGTTTACTGAATTCCTGGCCTCCTTTTTTTTATTAACCATTATCGAAAACAAGAGGTTTTGACAGGATTAACAGGATAAAGGTAAAAAACAATCTTGCCGCAGGTTCCGTAAATCCTGTCAAGATTATGGATCCAAGTTATTTCCAATAATGTCTATTGAGGTGAGATTCGCCACTATCCGGCAAATGGCGGCTCCGGCAAGCCACTGATCCCGGCTTCTATAACAAACAGGTTGCCGGCCTGAGGTTGTTTGGCCAACTCTGTCTGGCTGAGTCCAACCGACGCAGACGGTACAAACAGGTGTTGCATGTTTTTCCCGCCAAACATACAGCTTGTGGGGCGTTGCACCGGCAAAGCAATTTCGCAGTCTACGGTGCCATCGGGGGCGTAACGCACAACTTTCCAGCCGTCCCACCTGGCACTCCACACATATCCTTCGGCGTCCACGGTTAAGCCATCAGGAAAGCCAACATCCACTTGAGTAAAAATACGTTCGTTGCTGATGCTGCCGGCATCGGGATTAAAATCATAAGCAAAGATTTTTTTTGTAGGCGAGTCGGTGTAATACATGGTGCGATTGTCAGGACTCCAGCCCAGGCCGTTTGATACGGTAACGTTCCCGCGCATTTTGCGCACGCCGCCATCCAGGCCCAGCCGGTAGAGTGCGCCCTGCGGCTTCATTTCACCTTCATCCATGGTGCCTGCCCAGAAACGGCCCTGCCGGTCACATTTTCCGTCATTAAATCGCGTGCCGGGCAAGTTTGCTTCGGGGTTGTGGGCGGGCGCAACTTTACCGCTATCAAAATCAAACCAGGCCAGGCCACTTCTCAAAGCAACCACCGCGCCCCCGGATTTCCGCAGGGCGAAACAGCCAATATCGGCGGGCATGTGCCAGACCGTGTGTTCGCCGGTTGCCGGATTCCAACGCTGAAGCGCGGGGCGTTTAATATCAACCCAATACAGCGCTTGCTCCTCAATCGACCAGACCGGGCCTTCACCCAGAATATCTTTTGCGTCAAATACCGATTTTGCGTTCATTATCAAGGTCCTTCAAGTTGCCGTACACACCCCTGAATTCCGGCGGCAACAAGCGGGCGAGGCTGTACATAATTTCACCGGTCAAACTCACCATCTCTTCTCTTGAGGGGCGGCCTTTGCCCGACGTTGTCTGCAAAAAAAATGGTTCGCCAATGGTAATGTTTACCGGCGCTCGTCTTAATTGCTTCCAGTTGATTTTGAGCCGGTGGGTACCGGTAATAGCCACCGGCAGAATTTGAGCTTTTTCCCGCAGGGCCAGCATTGCGGCCCCGTCTTTGGCCTGCTGCAACTGACAGGTGGGGCTGCGGGTCCCTTCCGGAGCCAATAAAATTACGCCCTGGCGTTTGAGTACTTTCAACGCCATTTTTACCGCGGCCATATCGGCCTCATCCCGGTGTACGGGAATGGCTCCGCCTGTTTTTACAATCCAGCCGAAAACGGGAAACTTAAAGACCTCTGCCTTGGACATCGGAATGGCCAAACGGGGGATCTGGGCTATGACCACGACCGGGTCCCAAAAGGCAATGTGATTGATTACCACCACCAGCGGGCCGGTTTCGGGCACGTGTTTCAGTCCGGTAATTTTGAGACGCAGAATTATCCGCATTAACCCCTGAACAAAGCAGCAGATAAACGCTCGAAATTTGGAACTGCCGGGCACCACGGCGCCTAAAATTTCAGTTTGAGCCGTTTCCATAATTTGCAACCAGGTGTTCCAGTTGAGATACCACCTCGTTGATTCCCAGGTTGTCGGTATCTACAATAATCGCATCGGGGGCAGGTTTGGTTGGAGAAACCGGATTGGCCTCGTCCTTTTTATCGCGCCGCATAATTGCATGCAAAATTTTATCGTAGTTGGCCAGTTTATTTTTCTCCATCGCTTGTTCATAGCGACGTCTGGCCCGTTCTTCTGCCGAGGCGCGCATAAAAACTTTCAGGTCGGCGCCGGGCAGCACAACCGTGCCAATATCGCGCCCAACCATTACAATGGAGCCTTCTGTGGCAATGCGTCGCTGCTGATTGGTAAGGGCGGCCCTTACCCGCGGATAAGACGATACCTGCGATACCCGCGCATCCACGTCCGGATGGCGAATACCCCATGTCACATCGCGTCCATCCACCAGAACTGTGTTCTGACGGCCATCGTCGGGACCGCCGGCGACAACTTCAATGGTCAGGGCTTCGGCTAATTGAGACACGGCTTCTATGTCTGTGGGGTCTGTGTTTCGGTTCAGTACGGCCCAGGTTACGGCCCGGTACATTACACCGGTATCAAAGTAGAGATAATTTAAAGATTGAGCCAGCAAGGCTGCCACGGTACTTTTTCCAGAGGCAGCAAAGCCGTCTATGGCAATAATCACACGAATACCTTTCTCAGTAGAATTTCAATACTATTTTACGGCTCTCTTCAGACGCTCAACTTCCGGTGGCGTCAGGCGACGCCACCGGCCTGATTTTAGATTGCCCAACCGAATGGGGCCAACCCGCACCCGTTTCAGCGATTTTACCGGATGGCCCAGCATTTTTGCCACCTTTCGAATTTGTCGCTTGCGTCCTTCGGTCAGGATGACTTTGAGCCAGGTGCTGTCACCCTCAACTTTCATGATATTAACTTTTGCCGGCGCAAGCGGGCGACCTTCCAGCTCAATTTTGCCGTTGCGCCAGTAGATAAGCGTATCGGTAGTTGGTTTACCGGTTACCAGAACCTGATATTCTTTTTCAACGTGATGGCTGGGGTGCGTGAGTTTTTGGGTCAATTCGCCGTCATTGGTTAACAGAATCAGCCCTTCGCTGAGCAAATCCAAACGGCCCACGGGATAAACTCTCTCTTCAGTTTCAACAATATCCAGCACGGTTTGCCGGCCGCGGTTATCGCTGGCGCTGCTCAACACGTTGCGGGGTTTGTTGAGCATAATGTAAACCAGCTTGCCGGCCTGTTTGGGCAACGGTTTGCCATCTACGGTAATTTTGTCTCGCCGGGGGTCAACCTTTGTGCCCAGCCCGGTAACCACCTGGCCATTTACCAAAACCCGGCCAGCCAGGATCAAACCTTCGCTGGCCCGCCGAGAGGCCACACCGGCGTGAGCCAGCACCTTTTGCAGGCGTTCCGGCGCCGGCTGGTTACTCTTCTTTTTCGTCATCGTTTTCTTCCTGACTGTCACCTTCGGACGGCACGCTTTTGGGGAACTCTATTTGAGGCAAATCCAGTTCCGGCAAATCATCAAGGCTTTCAATGCCAAAGTAGCGCAAAAATTCAAAGGTAGTGCCAAACAAGGCGGGATGTCCCACGCTGTCCAATCGCCCCACCTCTTCTACCAGTCCTTTGCTGATGAGTGTCCGCAGCACCCCGTCGCTGTTTACGCCCCGGATTGCCTCAATTTGGGGACGGGTAATTGGCTGCTGATAGGCCACCATCGCCAGGGTTTCCAGCGCGGGCGTCGATAATTTTGCGGTAATCGTCAGCCCCAAAAAGCGCTCAATGTAATCAGATAATTCCGGCGCGCTGACTAATTGCACTTTGTTTCCATGCTGTTGCAAGCGCAACCCGCGTTCCACATTCTGCTCCTTTAAATGTTGCAAAGCTGATTCCACCTGGGTGGTGCTGCACTCTACGGATGAAGCCAGGTGATTGATTGTAACGGGTTCGGAGGCCACAAATAAAAGACCTTCAACAATGGTTGCCAGTTGTTCGGGGGTTAGGTTGTCTGTTGTCATGTTATTGATATGCTATTCCCAAAAGATACGGTAGTATAACCCTCCGTTTCCTCTTATGCAATCCCGGAAAGGAAGAAAATCAGAGGTCAACTTTCACCGCAGCAACCATTCCCTCTCAAAAGATTCCAGAGAAATCCCCGCCTGCACAGGGGGGAGTTAGAGGGCATACGTATCAAGCTAATAAAGCAGGTAACTAACGTACAAGTAGTAGTTATTTTGTTTGCTATCCTGAAAAATTGTAAATGGTGAATG
>CAYWSS010000583.1:0-4112 GCA_964460505.1 uncultured Caldilineaceae bacterium
CGTGCAATTCGTGGCAAATTCTTTACTTTGATCCTGCAAAATCCTGTAGAGCCGATATTTGGAGCAGGTTACTGGCGAAAAGGCCGGCGTATTTATGAAAAACAAAATCAACTATAGCGATGGCCCGATGGGAGAAGTGAGAGCAGTGAAGGATTTTTTGCCGCCCCCGGAAGAGTTAGCCTTTCGCGAAGAAACGGTGAAGGTAACGATAGCCTTAAGTAAAGCGAGTGTGGAATTTTTTAAGCAAGAGGCGGCTAAACATCAGGTTCCATATCAGAAAATAATTCGACGATTGTTGGACGAATATACACTACGACACGCACGGTGACATTTCGATGGTTACAGTTTTGAAACTGTAACCCGATGTTTGACCGGGTTAACTCCGAATTTATCCGGTCCGGTTGCACTTCCTGCGGTCGCCGGACCGATCATCCCGCAAGGCGAATAACTACAGATTCTGTACTCATACCCCCAAAAATAGAGGTTGATTACCCAAACACCTCCTTCAGAGCCTGATGCATCACCTCCACCGGCGCTTCGACGCCGGTCCACATGGTAAACCCGATGCCCCCCTGGTACACCAGCATCCCCAACCCATCCAGGGTTGATGCGCCCCGTGCTTCGGCCTCTTTTAGGAACGGGGTGTGGGGTGGATTAGGAATCACATCGCACACAATCATATCGCTGCCAACGGTGTCGTAATTGATATCCGGCCTGGCCTCAACATCCGGGAACAGGCCGATGGAGGTGGCGTTCACCAGAATATCCGTGCCGGCCGGAACACTGTAAGTGCCGCTCCACTCAGCAAACGCTGCCACTGCTTCCGTTTTCTCGTTGAGAAGCTGAACCAACGCTGTGCCTCTGCCCGCGGTGCGATTAACAAGGGTTATCTTTCGAGCGCCGGCCAGCGCCAATTCTACGCTGATTGCTCGCGCAGCGCCACCGGCCCCCAGAATGACCACTTCTTTTCCATCCGGTTCAGTTTGAACATCGTCCCTCAGCGAGCAAAGAAACCCCTTCCCATCCGTATTCTCGCCGATGAGTCTTTCCCCATCCCGCCGGACCGTGTTTACCGCCCCCATTAACGCCGCATCCGGAGCCACTTCATCCAGATATTGGATCACCTCCACCTTGTGCGGAATGGTCAAATTGATGCCCTGCATATTCATGGCCCGCAGCCCCTGCACGGCATCGGCCAAATCCTGGGGATACACTTCGATAGTAAGATAGCGCCAGGGCAGGTTACACGCCTCAAATGCGGCTTCCTGCATAACAATGGTGGGGTTTTCGGCAACGGGATGGCCAAATACACCCACTAATTCTGATTTATAGGTTGCCTCTTGCGACATTTTTTCTCTCCATTGAAGTTGATGCATTTTAATTTTTTGCCGGTGAACTCAAAGCCGTTCTGCCGGTAAAACTCGACCGACCTTTGCCACTCATCACCCGGTGGAGCGGTGACATCCAGCCGCTCCCAACCCTGCCGGGCCGCAAACTGCTTGCAAAATTTCAGCATCTCGGCTCCCACGCCGTGCGAACGATGGTTTGGACTGACCCACAGTTCGTTGATGATGCCGTATTTTCCGTGAGCAAAAATAGAAAACGCCTCAGCCAAGGTGACAAAAGCAAGCACCTCCCCTGCCTCGTTGAGCGCCTGAAACGCCCAATGCCCGGCAGAATCACTGAGCCACTGCTGCCGGATGTGTTCTACCATTGCCTCGCCGGGAACCGCCTCCGGCCCCATCAACTCGGTAAACAGTTGGCTGATAAAAAAGACAATCTCGTCAAAATCAGATGGCTTATCGAGCGCTTTAATTTGCATTTGATCCCCTATTGTTCAACTAACATCACCTTCGCTAAAAAATTCTTTCAGGGGCGGAGGGTTTTCATATCAAACTGGCCAAAACCAATAATCACATCTGCTGCGGTGATATTTTCCGGCGCAATGTACAGGTAATCAAAAAGTTGTCCGGCGCGGGTCAGTTGGGTGGGTGAATATTCCTTTATCTGTGACTGCCATTTCCGTAGTTGGCTGGATTTCTTTCGCGCTTTTCGGGCCAAGTTTACTCTCTTCTCAATTGAAAAGCAAAGCCAAATTGGAAACGACTTTTTCGGCACACCTGCTCGTGTTCAGGCAAACAAACAAATATCCTATTGGCAAATGACAAATAATTGTTATACTGTTATTATTTTCTACAGAAAATATCTACCCAAATTCAGGGTAGACAGGGGGGGGCAATGCCCCCGGAATCCTCTTGCTGTGTCCCAATTACCCATAAATAAGAACGCACCCATAGCGCAATAGGCAAAAATCATGAAATCTTTGCTGGAACCCAAAAAAGATCGCGCAAGTTTCTTGAGCCGGTTGCTCCCGGAGTCGCAGGGGCGGCTTATTTGGGGGTTGATTATTGTATTTGTGGTCGGGGTGGGCATTATGCTGTTTGCGCTCTTTTCCCTGTCGCAGGAAGTGGTAAAATCTATTGCTGTCCATAATGCCACCATTTACGCCAGTGCTTTAAGTCAGGTTCGGGATTATTACGCCAGCCAGGTAGTTGGCCGGTTAAGAGACCAGGGCATTGAAATTACGCATAATTATCATATTAAAGAGGGAGCTATTCCGTTACCCGCCACGCTCAGTATTGAATTGGGCCAAATCATTACCGAAAATACAGAAGGGGTGCAGGTGCGGCTTTACAGCGATTATCCGTTTAAATCCAGAACCGATGGCGGCCCCCACGATGATTTTCAGCGAGAAGCGTTAACTTTTTTGCGTAATCACCCCGGCGATTCTTATCAACAATTTGAAACCATTGATGGCCGGTTGTCGTTGCGGTACGCCGCGCCCAGCATTATGCAACCCAGTTGCGTAGAATGTCACAATTCGCACCCCGATTCTACCAAAACTAATTGGCAGGTGGGTGATGTGCGCGGCGTGCTGGAGGTGGTTCACCCTATTAGCAGCACCATCGATCAGGTGCAAAACAGGCTGCAACTGACTTTCCTGTTGGCGGTTGCGCTCAGTTTGGTTGGCCTGGTTGGCTTGGGGGCGGTTATTCATCGCTTGCGACAAAATTCCACCGCGTTGGATCAATATGCCCGTGATTTGGAGCAGGAAATTATTCAGCGCAAAGAAGCTGAAGCTGAAAAATTACGGCTGGCCGCCATTGAGCAGGAATTGAAGGTAGCCTACAACCTTCAACAAAGCCTGTTGCCACCATCACAGCCCAACTGGCCAGACCTGGATGTGCGCTGCCACAGCCAACCTGCCCGCCAGGTTGGCGGCGATTTTTACGCCTACTACGCTTTTAGCGAGGCCGAGTGCGCTCACTATGCCGTGGTGGTGGGCGATGTCACCGGTAAAGGCACGCCCGCTGCGCTGCTTATGTCTATCAGTTTGGCCTCGTTTCGATCCAGCATACGGCAGGCATTTACCCCAAGCCATCTGATGGCCCACCTGGATCAATCGCTGGCAGACTATGTTATCCCCAACCAGCAAAACTGCGCGCTGGTGTATGCCGAGTTTGTGCAGGATTGTATCTACGACCCCAATCCGGAATGGACCATGCGGGTGGCCAACGCGGGTGGCATCGCCCCCCTCGTTCGCCGCAATGGTGGTACGGTGGAGTGGATTGATATTGGCGGGTTGCCGCTGGGCATTGGGTTGGGGGCTCAATTAGGGTATCAAACCGTAGAATTGCAAGTAACATCGCAAGATTTAATTATTTTTGTCAGCGATGGCGTGATAGAGGCAAATAACAGCGAAAGTGAAATGTACGGCTTTGACCGTTTAACCGAAGCCGTAATCCATGGGCCGGCAAGTTCCGCAGATGCAATGTTGCATCATTTGCGTACAGAGGTTGCATCTTTTGTCGGTGCCACTACCCCGCATGACGATATCACAATTGTGGTGGTTTGTGTTTAGGAATCGGGATTAAATAACTGCCCCCTTTTGTCCAAAAAAATGGTAAATGGTAAACGGTAAATTATAATTGTAAAATGCCTGCTGCCTCGGTACAAACTGTTTTTTAGATGTTCTTGAGTCTGACGGTGATGATTCTTTCGGTTACGCTCAAGACAGGTTTTATCGGGGCTTTTTAGGAATTGCCGTGGCG
>CAYWSS010000584.1:0-4110 GCA_964460505.1 uncultured Caldilineaceae bacterium
ATTTGCTACCTGCGGAAGTTGCCCTCGCCCCAACCATGGCCGCGGGCCGTGGCCGGGGCAAAAGATGATGCCCTGCTGCTGATGCGGTGGGAGGAGGCCGCCGCCGGCTCGCTCAAGGAATCACTCTCTGGCCCGCCGGTAAAAATTGTTTCAGTGTTTATCGGCCCGGAGGGGGGATTTACGCCTGAAGAAGCGGGCGCCGTTCAAGATGCCGGCGGGCAATTGGTAACCCTCGGCCCCCGAATTTTGCGGGCCGAAACTGCAAGCGTGGCCGTGTGCGCGGCCATCCTGTTTGAAATGGGCGAATGGCAATAATTTACCAAAAAATTACATTGACAGCCCCTTCACCTCAGGTTACAATAAAGCAGTCAACATAATCCCAAAGGTCAAAACAATGGCACCAGAGGCAACAATTCTCTATATTGAAGACGAACGCCCGGTTTTAGAACTGGTGCGACAAACATTTATTATGGTTGGGTATAATTTTGTGGGAGCCACTTCCGGGCGGGAGGGTATGAATTTAATGCGGCAATCGCCACCAAGCGTGTTGCTGCTGGATTTAATGATGCCCGATTTTAACGGCTGGGATGTTTACCGGGAAATGAAACGCGACAAGGTGTTGGCCAGGATTCCGGTTATTGTCGTTACAGCCACAATACCCACCAACAGCCACATCATTGTTAAAGGGTTACCGCCGGCAGATGATTACATCACCAAACCCTTTGATATTGAACAGCTCATCCGCGCCGTACAGAATTTTCTTACTTAAATCAAGCCCCCAGTAATTCCGGTGGCGCAACTTTAAACCTGGCCTGCACCGGTTGAACCCGCCACCACAGAAAAAGCATTTCCACCACCATGCCCACGCTCAGCGCCACGGCAGCCACCGGCGCTCCCGGCGCTTGCCACAGCACGCCTGCCCACAAGGCCCCGCCGGTGGCCATTAAATTAATGCCCATGCCCCAATAGATATCGCCGGTTACTTTTGCCACCATCAGCACGCCCCGAAACCAGCTCTGCACGCCCTGAAGAACGGGAATGAATAAACCGGCGGTTGCCCCGGGAATGATAAACCGGGCCAATTCAGGCGTAACAGCCGTCACATAAAACAGGTACAGGGAAATTAACGGGGTGAAAACAGTAGCCGCCAACCCCACTGAAGAACCCGACGACACAACCATGCAAAATTGGCGCAGCGGAGACAAGGTTTTTTCGCCCTTAAACAGCGCCACCACCGTTTCCGGCAAGGCAAACCCAAAACTGCGGAAGAAAAGCCAAATACTAAAAATAACCGGCCAGGCCGCCAGATTTTCCTCCGGATTTGGCATCCGTGATAAACTGGCCCCAATCATTGGCTGGGCCAGCAAAGAAAGCAGCGTGGTAGCGGCCAACGGAGCGTGGTATTTTACGACTTCACGGTAAGTCAACGCGGGTTGGGAAGAATCATCCGGGCCGGAAAGGTGGGTCTCAACCGTAGCGCGCGAAACAAAATGGCTGTAAACCATCTCCGACATAGCACCCACCATCCAGATGCAAGCCCCAACCACCACCCCCGACCAGGGGGAGAAATTCACCAGGAGTACCGCCGTCACCACCACCGAGGTCAGACGCACCGCGGTGCCAATTCCCACCTGCCGGGTTCGCTCAAACTGAATGAGAATCCCCTGCCGAAACCGGCGCCAGCCAATGGCGGCGCTCCAGAATAACATGATTTTCATGGCCGGCTGGGCGGCTGCGGCAATGTGCGCCGGAATGCCCATCACGCCCGGCACCAGCCAATTGTAAACCGGGTCGACAAAAGAAATAATGGCGGCAATAATAGTCAGCAGAATATTGAGATGCCACACAAAACGACGCAGCGTGCGATACGCCTGGGGAGAAGTTGTGAGCGCCGTGCTGGTGGCCAGCAGCATAATCACCGGACTTTCGATAGTGACCGACAGGCTGATGACAATGCCGGCGGCGGCCAACATGGTAGTGGCCTCGGGCATACGGGCCACCGTGGCCTGAATAGTGGGACTTTCTAACATCATCAAGGCCCAGCTTGCCGCCAGTGGCAGCCAAAACCAGAATATTTTTCGTTGGGTTAACAATTGGGCGCTCCTCTGCTAAAATAACCCGGAAGGGAATGCGGTAATTTTTGCCGCCAAAACGGTATTGTATGACGATGTTTCACGCCGGGCAAAGTTTTCTTTTAAATAATCGGCTCTGGACATTGAGGCAGATACGAACCCTGTCCGGTAGAAAGCTGGAGTTTGAGCTGATTGGCGCGTCAGACGCTTCAATGGGGATGCTGCGCACCGTAACGGCATTTCTGTACGGGCGCGACCTGTTCATTGAGCAGCGGCGGGGCGGGTTTTGGTACGCTCACCTGACTCACGACCAAACGCCCGGTGATTTTGGGCCGGCGCTCAATTTTCAACGCGCAACCAAACTGGACGTGCTGGCCACCCACACCCGCCATCCGGCTTACGGCAATTTAAAGAACCAATTTAGCTGGTCTTACTCACGGGGGCAAAAATATCGCCGCTGCCCACGGGCCTACTACTACCACTATTACGCGGCCTGGGAAGGGTGGCAGAAAAATGCGCCGGAGCCGGTTCGACAGGCTTACCTGCTGAAAAATCTCACCGGTATTTCCCGCTGGAGCGGCACGCGGGTTCACGAATCGATAAAATTTGCCGTGGCCCGCCTCAAAAGCGGTCACATCGTAAATATGGCTGATTTGCTGGCCCAAATGCGCCGCCGCGCCCGCACCGATATCGACTCATCAAAAAGCGGGCAATACAAACAGCAACCCAACAAACGCACCGGGTTTCAGGAGCACTATTACAAAGAAAAACTCTCGCCAAACGCCTGGCCGGATGCGCTGGCCAGGGCAGAACAAGCTCTTGAGCAGTTTCTCAATTCGCCGCTGTACGCCGGGTTGCGCCGCCTGCCGGCAACCGCATTTCTCAACGTTGAGGAGTTGCAGTCATTCAGTTTAGACGGCACAAAGGTGTGGGTTCAAATGGATCTGGCAATCCACGATAAAACGGGGATTCGGTTGTACGACTGGAAAACGGGCCGGATCGATGAGGCAGAGGTGAGGCAGCAGTTGGGTATCTACGGGTTGTATGCCCGGCACACCTGGCCGGAACATCGTGCCGCGTTGCTGCGAGGCATCGTGTTCAGCCTGGCAGAGAATAAACTGCTGGAGTTCAACCTGGATGATGCAGCGCTGGAGAAAACAAAAGCAACAACCCGCGAAAGCATCAATACCCTAAAAAAATTACTCTCCGGCCCCACCGTCGATAATTTGGCAAAGATACGTCGCTTCCCGATGGTTGACGACCTGAGCGTGTGCAAAAAATGCCAATTTCGCGCGTTGTGCTATAACAATGAGTAATGAATAATGAGTAATTATTCATTACTCACTGCCAGCTCTTTCTTGAGCAGAACGTCTACCATGTTCGTTATCACAATTGTGATAAATGAAAAAGCAAGAAATATGGCAAATACGGGAATAATTGAAGCCAGGGCCAAAATAGCCGCTGTTACGAGAAAAATAAATACGGTTACAATGGGATGCTTGCCCATTAGAACCGCGGCGTTCCGCATCCCCAGTTTTAAGCCGGGGGTGACCATTCGCGGGTAAAGGGCCACCACAATGATTTGCAACATCATCCAAAAGACGGTGAGCGAGACAAACATTAGCTGCATTAGTGCTGCCCATTGCGTGCCAAATCCGGCGTAAAAAAGGAGGTTGGCCCCCACCAGCAGTAACACCAGGGCATTGATAAGGCCCCAGGTGTAGGCCGGTTTCAACATTTGATACCCGTGCGAAAAGAATGTTTTAAATTTTATCCCTTTGCCGTCGCTGATATCGTAGGCGGTATAAAACAGAGCAAACGTAACAAACGGCCACGGAATAATCAGGAATGTACCCACCAGCCAGATTACATTAAACAGCAACATATACAACATTTCTTCCCACAAATCGAGGGCGGATTTTTTAAAGATGGGGAAAATCAAGTTCATACCGGCATTGCTCTCCATATTTTAACGGTGTGGATTGTAACATACCCTGCCAACCTCTCCAAAATAAAAGTGGGTGCGCCGGCTGCTAGC
>CAYWSS010000585.1:0-4093 GCA_964460505.1 uncultured Caldilineaceae bacterium
CGCTAAAAGCATGCGGGAATGACATAATTCTGGTAGGGGGGTGAACGGTTACGAAACTAAAGCAACACAAGTTTCTAAAATTGTTACCGAATTTCTCATAATCTTCAGCATGCATACCAATCCTTCAGAACCAATTTCTTCAGCGCGATCTTTAGATAACTCCGGTTAGTAGTGTTGTAACAAGGAGCTACTTATCCACACCTGCGGCTACTAACTTGTGAAACGGGGTTTCACACGCCCCGGATAACACCCAACTCTCGTTCCTCCAGTTTGGGAACGGGGCAGGTGTCATAGTAAGGAGCTATTACCCGCTCGTAGTCAGCCTCGAAGCGATAGCGGAGTGACGTTAGACGACCAAAGGTCCACTGCGCTGTGTATCTGGCTACAAACATTTTATACGAGGAGTTTTGTACATGGGCATACGTTTTAGAATTTGGTAAAGAAATCAATTTGGTTTTATAGAGAAAAGGAGCGTGTTATGACTATTCAAAAACTTTTTATTACGATCTATGCCGTGATGATCGTTCTTCTGTTGGTGGTGATGGGCTTTGTACTGTGGATGATGCAGGCCTTTACCCAGGTTAATGCCAGCCAGGAGGCCCGCTATACCTCCTACCTGCTGGCCGATGAATTGCGCCAGAGTTCGGATGATCTGACCCGGCTGGCCCGAACCTACGCTGTATCTAACGATCCCAAATACGAAGATGAGTACTGGGACGTATTAGCTATCCGTAACGGCGAAAAGCCGCGCCCGGAGCATTACGAGCGGATTTATTGGGATTTTGTGGCCAGCACCGGACAGAAACCCCGGCCGGATACGGTGAAAGTTCCCTTAAGGACGCTGATGGAGCAAACCGGCTTTACCGAGGCCGAACTGGCCAAGTTGCAGGAAGCGCAAAACAATTCGGATGCGCTGGTTTGGACCGAAACGATTGTGATGAATGCCGTTAAAGGGAAATTTGATGATGGGGCGGGCAACTTTACCGTAACGGGGGAACCCGATCTGGAAATGGCCCGCCGGCTGATGCACGATCAATCTTATCATGATGAGAAGGCCAAAATTATGGGGCCCATCGATGAGTTCTTTGCCCTGATTGATGCGCGGACCGAACAAACGGTTCAGGGGCATGTCCAAACGGCTACCACTGTCCTTGGTGTTATTATTGCGTTGATCATCGTTTTGATTGTGCTGTCGGTAGTTTCGCTGGTGATTATCCAGCGTAAGGTAAGCCGCCCCATCCGGCAGGCTGTAGAAACCGTGCAGCAAATGGCTGATGTGGATCTGAAACTGCTGACGAGCGAGATGAAAGCCCTGGCTCAGGGTGATTTAACCCGTCATCTGACCATCTCCCCGCGTATGCTTGATATCAAATCGAAAGATGAAATTGGACAGATGGCCCGGGCCTTCAATACTATCAACGCCCGTTTGCAGGAGACAGGCCGGGCATTTAGCGAAATGACCGGTAATCTGGGAAACCTGGTGGGACAGGTAGCCAACAGTGCCGGCCGCCTGGGTACGGCATCGGCGCAGTTGGCCGGTATCGCTGATCAGGTTGGTGAAGCAACCGGACAGGTAACCATTGCCATGCAACAGGTGGCCGAAGGGACCCAACGTCAAACCGTTAGTATCACCCAAGCCACATCCACAATTCAACAGGTGTCTCAAACAATTGACGGCGTGGCTCAGGGGGCGCAGGAACAGGCTGCCGCGGTTGGCAAGTCGTCCACCCTCACCACCAAAATATCTAACATTATTCAGCAGGTTACTACAAATGCCCAGGCCGGGGCCAAGGGGTCCGTTGATGCAACCAGCGCTGCTCAAGCCGGCGCAAAAACAATTGATGAAACCATCAAGGGCATGGAAAGCATCAAGGAGAAGGTGGGTATCTCGGCCCAAAGAGTCCAGGAAATGGGACAGCGTTCTGACCAGATTGGGGCCATTATAGAAACCATCGATGACATTGCGTCTCAAACCAACCTGCTGGCTTTAAATGCGGCCATTGAGGCCGCGCGGGCCGGTGAACACGGCAAAGGGTTTGCCGTAGTAGCCGATGAAGTGCGCAAGCTGGCGGAAAAATCGGCGGAAGCCACCAAAGAGATTGGCGCATTAATCAAAGGTATTCAACAAACCGTAGAAGAAGCTGTGACCGCTATGAACGAAGGAACGGCAGAAGTAGAAAATGGCGTAGCCCGCACGAATGAGGCCGGACAGGCATTGAACAATATCCTGGAAGCATCAGAAAGCGTAAACGATCAGGTTGGAAAAATCGCAACAGCCGCTCAGGAAATGACTATTTCTGCTGAAGAGCTGGTTAGCGGAATGGAAACCGTATCGGCGGTGGTGGAGGAAAACACAGCTTCTACCGAGGAGATGGCTGCCAGTTCGGGCGAAGCTACCGTTGCCATTGAAGGTATTGCCGGCGTCAGCGAAGAGAACAGCGCCGCGGTACAAGAAGTAACAGCGTCCACCGAGGAGATGTCTGCCCAGGTGCAGGAAGTAACGGCCTCAGCCCAAACGTTGAGCCAGATGGCCCAGAGCCTTCAATCTGTAGTTTCCAAATTTACCCTGTCGAGTGACAATGGTGGATCAACATCGCCTGCGAAATGGGAGCAACTATCAAAAAATAATCAACTGGAGTTATAGAAGTAACTTAAGTTGCCACCTGTATGTCCAAACCAGGGAGCAAGAAGTAGGGAGTAGGGAAAACCCCCTTACTTCCTACTTCCGCCGTGTCCGGAAAGGCAGCAACTTGGGCTAGAAGTAATTTCAAGAGGGTTCTGCTATGCAATTATTAAGAAATTCATACCTGCTAACGGGTTCTATTCCACCCATGTATACCTGGCCTCTACCTGTCAAACGAACAGTTCTGGGTTGCTCTATGCTGGTGGTTGTGGCGGTCTATGCGCTTTTGGGTGGATGTGCCCTATTTGCATTGTTGACCGTGTTGATAAAGTAGGCAAAAACAAAATCAAATTTAGTAATGCAGGAGTGTGTAATTATGGAAAACCAACTGGTTATTTTTGAATTGGAGGGGGAAAATTACGGGGTTGATATTGCCGCTGTAGAGGGCATTATCAAAATACAGGAAATTACCTCCGTGCCCCACGCCCCGGAGTTTGTAGAAGGGATTATCAATTTACGTGGCGCGGTGCTGCCGGTCATCGATATGCGGAAACGCTTTGGGCTGGAATTGGTCGAGGTCACACGCGACACCCGCATCATTGTGGTGGAAACCGCCCTGCTCACCTCTGATTCCGGCACAGAAGGCACCGCGGTCGGTATGATTGTAGATGCGGTTAATGAGGTGTTGCGAATACCGGCAGAGGATATTGAGCCGCCCTCGCCCATGGTCACTACGGTAGATTCAACCTTTATCACCGGCATTGCCAAGGTAGACGAGCGGTTGATCATTTTGCTTGACCTGGGCCAGGTGCTCTCCATGCAGGAACAGGCGGAATTGCAGGTTTTACCGGTACTCTCGTAACCCCAGGGGTGTTTGTGAGTTGTACCATCGTTTAGAATCGCGGATTTACAGGAAAACGCAGATAACTCTTGGAAATAATCCGCGAATTCCTGACGATCCGCGGTTCAAAAACGGCATCAAAATAATGCGCAACACCTGCACTGACCCACAAGGGGCCCGGCGCAAGTGTACGCAGTACGAAACACGCAATAAATGACACTATGAATAAAAAATTCTACTCCGTCTACAGTGCCCTGATAATTCTACTGCTGCTGCCTCTACTGCTTGCCGCGGGTGACACCGTTTTTGGCAAACCCACGCTGCAAGAGAAAATCCACAACTACATGTACGCGCACCAGCCCGTTGACGGCATGGAATTTGTACACTGGGCCAACCGAAATCTGGAAAAATATACCAACCGGGAGGTCTACGAGGCAATTCTTGATGAAGGCCGGCAGCAGGCTGAAGGGGGCCACCCAAACGCGGTGGCAACGCTTAGTCTAAGTACAGGTTCAGTAAACCCGGTGCTGTGGCCGGTCTCCGACCGAGCCACCTAAGCGGGCGCGGTCAAGAGACCGGCCACAGCGCGATTTTGACGGGTTCACTGAATTTGTACTAGTCTAATGGCC
>CAYWSS010000586.1:0-4089 GCA_964460505.1 uncultured Caldilineaceae bacterium
ATTCGGGGGGGATTGAGGGGGGGGTAAAAACGGCAAAAGGGCGCTACTGTAGCGGTTTCAAAGGTGTGTGCCTAAGTAGTTACAAAAGATTTACGATTGCCGGTTTAGTATAATGGTATCTTCTCAAAAAGTAGGGGCAATCTGCCGGGTCTCTCAGGCAGTTCCGAAAAAATAATCATCCCAACCCGCGTGACGAGTGATACGTGATGCGTGATAAAACCTGCTCTCACGTATCGCGCATCACTGCCGGTTTTACAACAGATTTCGGGATGTTTTAAACTTCAACAAAACAGGCCGACCTGTCAGGTTTTGTGCCGCAGGTTGAACGCCTGGATTTGGCTCGGGTTGAAGCATTGGTGAACCTGGCCCGTAAGCGGGGAACAACGGTGAGCGCATTATTGCGTAAGCTGGGTATCGAACCCGTCCATGCCTGACAAACGTGTGACAGTTGCTCAATTTGCGCCGTGTTCTACATTTTGTTGGGGAACATCCGCCGTAAAAATACCTGCAGCCGTAGCAGCCACCAACCGACCCGGCTGCGATGGGTCAAAAAAGGCGTTGTAAACCGCCCGTTCCGGCAGCCCCGCAAATGCCCACGTTTGGCCGTTGTCCCGGCTAATCCACAATCCCGCGCCTTCGGTGCCGGCCCACAGCCACTCTGTCTCCGGCCTGTTCAAAGCGCCCAGCCGCAGTACGGAGGCCGGGGGAATATCCACCACCTTTTTCCAGGTTGATCCGTAATCCCGGCTTTTCCACAGGCCGTCGGCGGCCCCGGCCCAAATAATGCCGTCAGCCGTTTGCCGCAGGGCGTACACGGTTTGGTGTTGCAATGGGCCGGGCAATTTAAACCAGCTTTCCCCGCCGTTGTCGGTGCGGTACAGCCCCTCAATGGTAGCCAGCGTTACCTGCCCCGGCGCAGGGTGCCACAAAATGTCCAGCCCGGACAGCGTTTCCAGCCCGTTGTGCAACGGGTCAATATTTTGGCCGCCATCAATGCTGTAGCCAATATTGTTGCCCCAGGTGCCGGCCCAGACCAAATCCGGTTCAACCGGGTGGGGATTAACGCTCAAAAAGTAAACCTGCTTCATCCCCCCGGCCCCTTGCCAGGGAACGGGGCCGGCGGCCAGATTATCCGTCCAGACCATGCCGCTGCTGCGGCCCACAAACAGCCGCCCTTGCGGGCCAAAAGCCATATCCCACACCGTCCACGGCGGGCTGATGGCCTGCCACGTTTGCCCGGCATCAAGGCTTCGATAAACACCTGCCGGGGTGCCGGCCACCCAGCGGGCCGGCTCCGCCGGGTCAACCAGCAGATCGCTGACAATGGGGGGCAGTCCGGCCACGGCTTGCCACGCTTCACCACCGGTTGAGGCAAACACGCCCAAATCCCCGGCAGCGATAAGCGCGTCATCTACGTGCAGCAGCGCGGTAATATCGGTGCCGCCGAAAAATTCACCATCGATGCGTTGCCACCGGCCATCATCCGCCAACTGCCACATTCCGGCTCGATACGTGCCCACCACAGCGCCGGGACCGCAGCAATTTGTCACGCTCCACGACTTTCCGCGCAGATGTTCCGGCCCAAATAACTGCCAATTCTGCGTGAAGCGTGATGCGTAACGGGTGACGGGTGTGGTTATCGGTAGACTGCGCCCCTGCGCCCCTGCGCCCTGCCCCCTGCTACTTGCTACCTGTAGCCAGAGTCTATCCTGATGGCGCAACAACAGCCGCCCGTCGTTGGCCAGGAAGAGCCGGGGACTCAGCTTGTCGCCGGCAAATTCTCCGGCGTCCTGCAATTGCTCGGCGGTAAGGCCGGGCAGGGGGAGCGAGGCCCAATTTTTGCTGACCCCATCGTTAAAAAATATTCCACTTTCGGCAACCGCATATAAATGGTCCGGCTGTTTTAATTGGGGGACGCTCACCAAATCAACAATCGTTGTGGCGGTAAGTGTGGATGGCTGCCACGGGCCAGCCGGCGCCGGGGCTTGCCACAGGCCGGCGCCTTCAAAGCCGGCAAACAGGTGGCGGTTGGCTTGCTGCACCACGTAGGCGTGTCCGGCAGGCGCATTTTCGATGGGCTGCCAGCCGGGTTGCGGGCTGCCGCGCCGGAAGAGGCCGTGTTGGGTGGCGGCCACCTCTTCTCCCTGCGGCAGCGATAAAACATCGTGAAAGAGCAGGTCAGGCCGGTTGCCGGCTTGATTTATCAGGGTGGGGGGCGCGGTTGTTTCCACCTGCCACACCTGACCCGGCCGATTGCCGGTCAGCCAGATGTGGCCGTTGGGGGCGCGGCGCAGGCGATTGCTTTCGCTCCAGCCGCCGGGCGTGGGCTGCCGCTGCCAATTACCCAACATCGGCGGCGGTGATTCTTCCGCCGGAACCAGCCGGATATGGCGAAACTGCATATTTTCCCAGTGAGCGGTTATGTATTGGCGGGCCGGGTTGCGCGGCCCCACGCTCAATCTGATTCGATTTGCCCCCGCAACCAGTAATCCGGGAGGGATAGTAAAACGCTGCGTAACCCACGTGCTGGTGATGTCGGGCCGGGCGCGAGGCCGCAGAAAGGCAATTTCAGTGCCATTGATTTGCAGCCGGTTGGCCGGCTGGGTAATTTGCATGGTTTCGATGAGTAAATCATAGTGTTGCGCGGCCTGCGCCTTTGAAAGGAAAAACTCACCCTGCCACGCCGGGCTGAATTTGTAACCGCTGCGGTACAGGTGCACCCAGTGGGGGTGCAGCGTGGCCCGGTCGCCCAGCCGAATAATCGCATCCGCCGCCAAAATTTCAGGCGGGAGATTGCCGGAATTCTCCCCTTCTCCCCCTCCCCCCTGCGCCCCTGCCCGTTCACGTTGTGCCAGCGCCTCGTAGGCCGGGCTGCTCTCTTCCGGCCCGTGCCAGATGCCGTAGCCGTATGTATCGCCGTGGGTGTTGAGCTGCCAGATGCCCAGTTTTTCCAGCCAGGGGTAATTTTCGGTGGCAAAATCGATGGCTCCCAAAATATACTCAGCCTGTGTTTCGGGCGAAACCAACTGCCACTCACTGTTGGGGTCGTTGGTTTCGGTCAGCCAGCCCATTTCTGTGACCCACACCGGTTTACCGGCGTCGCCGTTGACATTCATAATTTGGCGGTACAGTTCCAGCCGCCGAAAATTGGGGCGATACTTTTGCGGGGCATCGTTTGGGGGGCGGCCAAAACCGTAGGGATGGGCGGCGAGGATATCGAAATAATCGCCCGCTCCGGCGGCGTAGAGCGCTTGCAGGTAATCCAGGTCGTTCACGGCCCAGTCACTCTCGCCTTCTGTAGAGGCCAGCCCGCCCAGCAGCACCGGCACCTCCGGCGCGGCGGATTTGGCCGCCGGATAGGCCGCTTTGAGCAGTTCGGCAAATGCGGTGGCATCAGGCGGCTGGTTGTTCCATTCCAGGTTCAGGTTGGGTTCATTCCAAAGGATGATGCCGGCCAGCCGGTCGCCGTAGCGCTCGGCCACACGCCGGGTAAAATTCGCGTAGGCATCGAGATTCCAGGGGGTAGGGCTGCCGGCATCCAGCGCCCAATCGGGCGGCTGGTCGAGCCGGGCAATCAGTTTGATACCGTAAAATTCGGCGGCGCGCAGGGCCGCGTCCGGTATTTCCCAGTAAAGATAATTTGGCTCCGGCTCAATATTGGCCCAGCTAAATACCACCACGGCAAACGAGCCGCCCGCCGCCCGTACCGCCTCCATATGCACAGAGTCGCCCCGCCCAATGTGGAATCCAATGGGCAGGCTGCGGGGTCCGCTATTGGGTTGCGGGCTTTGTGCGGTTGTGGGGGTGGGGGCTGCCAGGAGGAGAAGAATCAGCAGCAGAACCACCCCGCAATTTTGTTTGCAAAAAAAGGATGTCATTGGCTGCAAACAACTTTATTGCATTGCATAGGCTTTATCGTGTGGTCCCACAGTGAGAAACACAACGGTTTTATCAGGTAAATCATCGCAGAAGCAGTAATCGCACTTGGGGATATGGCGACACTCTTCACAAATAACAAAAATGATACGAAAGTTGGGCATCGTTTCATTGGGTCTGAAATGGGACAAAAAACCGGTTTACAATTTTCGC
>CAYWSS010000587.1:0-4088 GCA_964460505.1 uncultured Caldilineaceae bacterium
CCTCTCCCCCCCCTTAGTTTAGTTGACCTGCTTGAGAATTTATCACAGTCTTACTATGCGAAGTAGGGAGGGGGAATCCTGGCCCATTGGGGATTTGGGGAGCACTGCCACCAAACAATTGCGTTTGATCACGGCTACCCTGGGTTCAATAAGGCCTGATCTGATTCACAGCTGTGGTTGAGCAATCAAGGATCATTCGCACCATTCCTTAGCATAATGTTATTATACCACAACGGTCTGTAGATACAGGCGCAGGCAGGTGCCGGGATTCCCCGGCACCTGTTTACAACATTTTCAACATACAGAAGTTTACCAGTTAACATAATGGGGCACGAATTAACACAGACAACAAAAACCGCTGTTGTGGGCGGGCTGCCTGTTTCTGCTCCTCAAGAATCATCTGCACAGATTAGCCGGAGAAAGCGGGCCTATTATCATCGATAACGAGTTCGACGGACACCAACCCCTCATCAAAAGCGCCTTGCTTCGCCATATCAGACGCGATTATGCAAAATTCCCCACGCACAAGATCGTCATCGATTCGATTGGAAAAAAGTCGGCGGCGCATCATTACGCCTTAACCGCCAAGCGGGGTAAAAAGAAGGTGAGCAAGGTGATTACCCAGGCGGAGATCGTCGGGATTTTTGCCGCAAAAAAACGACAGGGGGTTCCTTATTTATGTTAACTTTTAGATTTGACTATTCCTTTCTTTACTTAACTTGTAACCAAAAGAATTAGAGCAACAATTCAACTGCCGGATTCCAGGAATTTTTGCTTCAACCCGGTCAGGTCGCGAATGATTATCTGCTGGCGCGTGACCTCAATCAGGCCATCCTGGGCCAGGCTGCGCAAAGCACGCTGCACCACATCCGGTACGGTTCCCAACCGGGCGGCAATCTCCGCCTGGGTAGCCCACCGCCGGCGGATCAGGACCGTGCCGCCGCTCTGCTGCGCCTGCATAACCAACAGTTTGGCCAGCCGCGCCGTGACCGAACGCAGCGATAAATCTTCGATGAGCGAGATGGTGTAAATCAGACGCGAGGCCATAAAGCGGATTACACCCCGCGCGATGCCTGGATACTGGTCCATGAAATCAAGCAGGGTTGCCTGCTCAATGGCCCACAAGTCGGCTCTGGTTAACCTGCTGCAAAATGATGGCGTTGATGGTGTTGTAAACCAGAAACAGCCCCAACAGCAGCGTAGAGCCGGCCATAACCGTGAGGATGAAAAAGACGCTGTTGATCGCATCCTGATTAACAAAACGGTCCGGTGGAGCGGTGCGCTGCTTAAAGCCGCCGGGACCGGAAATAGCGGGCGTGACTTCCACGTCTTGCTTTTCCAGTTCGTGCTGCAGCAGATCGGCGGCGGCGGTAGCGGCAGCGGCGCTGTAAATGGGGATATCGGCCAGCACCAGGCTGGAGCCGGTTACCCCGGTCAACTCGGTGAAACGTTCGCGGGTGGTAAAAAACATCGGGTCGGGCAGAGAAAAGGCAGAGGGATGGGCCACGTTGTACAGCACCCCGTTCAATTCCACCGGCTGCACTTTGCTGCCCACGTCCAGTTCAATCTGGTTCCCCACGCCCAGGTTGCGGTCACGCTGCACGCCCATCAGCCGGTATGCGGGCCAGTCGCCGGCATCCAGCGTGACCTGCCGCAACGATTGCTGCTGGTAATCTTCCAGGGCCACCAGCAGCGCCGGCTGCCAGGGGTCTGCGGGGCTACGCCGCCAGCGTACGGTGCTATCCTGATACCAGCCTTCCACCGTGTCAATGCCATCCGGATGTTCCAGCGAGGTCAGGGTGTCGTCACTCACCGCCGGTTTTACATTCAGGCCGATGGTGGCGGGGTTAGAAGCAGTCCAGGCCCGATTGACATCCTTCAGGATAAACTCTTTGGCTCCCAACACGGTGCCTACGGCAAACGCGCCAATGGCAATAATAATAACCACCCGCAGGGTGCGACCCGGATTGGCCCACAGATCGTACCATATTTTATGTCGGATAACGCCCATTGTGTAGGGGTCAATAAGATGTCGAACACTTTGGTTCAACGTAGATTCGAGGGGTAGGTTGGGTTTCATTCTTCAACCCAACACAATCAGCCCAAGATTGTCGGGTTTCGTACCTCAACCCGACCTACCCATTGCATTTACCCCTCAATTCTGCGTTGGGCCAACACTTTTATCTCACGCAAGTCGCAAAGATTTTAATGTTTTTCCTGGCGTTCTTGGCGGCTTTGCGGTAAAAATACACCTTTTTTCAGGAGAGTCATAATTTATAAATATGAAGTCAGAATATGGTACTTTAAAATGATAGTGACAAATGTCACGTTTTTGTAGTGACATTTGTCACTATCTACAACCAATTTTCTGAGATACAATGATATAATATAATGAAATCGATTTCATGGAATCGATTTTTAATAACCATTCTCTCACTCTCTGAGCATTTCTGACTAAGGGTTAAAATTGTCAACCATTAGCGATGTGGCAAAACGAGCGGGCGTAGCGCCCGTGACAGTTTCCCGGGTTATTAATAACGTGTCAAACGTTAGCGCGGCTACCCGGGAAAAAGTGCAACAAGCTATTGACGCATTGGGGTATGTGCCCAGCGGCGCGGCCCAGAGCCTGCGCTCAAAACGAACGCGTTCATTGGCCCTGCTGGTTCCCGACATCACTAATGCTTTCTGGACCACAGTAGCCCGGGGTGTAGAAGACGCGGCTCAGAGTCACAACTATTCCATCCTCCTGTGTAACACCGACGAAAGCACAGCCAAACAACAGCGCTATCTGGATGTCATTATCAGCCAGCGGGTTGATGGGGTAATTATTGCCCCTTATGATTCTGATGCCAAAAATCTGGCCAAGCTGCGCCGCCGAAACATCTCGACGGTTATTATTGACCGGCAGATTGAAGGTTGGGATGTTGACATTGTCATTGGTGATTCTATCTCTGGCGCGCGAGCGCTCGTTCAACACCTAATTAATTTAGGCCATAAACGGATAGCAATGGTCTCCGGGCCGGCAAACACCTCAACGTCCGTGGACCGCGTCGCCGGGTATCAGATTGCGCTCGGAGAGGCGGGGATTCCGTTTGAACCTGACCTGATAAAATATGGAGAATTCCGGTCTGTCTCCGGTAAGCAACAAACCCTTGAAGTATTGGATGGCGGCCTCAAGCCTACTGCCATCTTTGCCGCCAACAATGTGATTGCAATGGGGGTGATTGATGCTCTGGAAAAACGAGGTTTGCGTGTTCCGCAAGATATAGCCCTGGTTTGCTTTGATGACTTACCCAACACCTCTCACTTCTTTCCGTTTCTCACCGTCGCCATTCAACCGGCCTATGAGATGGGCGTAAACGCGGCCCAACTTCTGCTTAGCCGGCTGGGCGCAGAGGTAAATTTACAACCCCGACACGTTGTATTACCCACCCGCCTGATTATACGCCATTCCTGCGGTAGTAAATTAGGGGATAACGGTGATTCTGTTTTCAGTTTGCCGTTTCCAAAAAGTACGCCGGCACAAAGTTATCTGGCAAAGCGGCTAAGCCCCGAAGAGATATATCAGGCCTCTGGCGGGCTTCAAAATGTGCCGCTTTCAATACCCGGCAAAACGACAGGAGCGTCAGATTACAACAAATCTGATGTCAATCGTTTGCTCAAGGTGTTACAACATCAGGAAGCTGACAGAGTGCCCCACCTTGAGTTTTGGGTAACCAGCCAGGCGGTATACGAGTATGTACTGGAGCATAAACTTGAATACGACATCATTGATGCTCGTATTGGCGCTCAGTCAATTGCGCCTGAAGATCATGTTGAGTTTGCTCAGCGGCTGGGGATGGACGCGGTTGCCTGCAATTTTTCCTGGCGACCCAACAACATCTTTAAAAAAGCCTCTGATGGCACCGAACACTACGTTGATGGTTCAGTGAAAACCCCGCTTGACCTGGATAATCTGGAACCGCCGCCATCGCTGGCCGATCAATTGAATTATCTGGAACGCTATCTGCGCGCTGCTCAGGGGACCGGCGTGGGTGTCCTGGCCAACTTTACCTCGTTTTTCGATAGCGCGATGCTGGCCGTAGGTA
>CAYWSS010000588.1:0-4088 GCA_964460505.1 uncultured Caldilineaceae bacterium
GTGAATAATGCAGAACGCGGGCAGGCCGGCTACAAATCTGACCAGCCGCCGCTGTACCACATTATTGCTGCCATTCCGGCCTCGTTGGTCTCTGCGGAAGGCGCGCCCTTCCTTAAACGAGACACCGATCACCCCCGCCGCCGGTTGATTGAACGCACCCGCCACGCCTGGGGCCTGTACAACACCGCAGATGAACAATGGCCCTACCGGGGCGAGGTGTTGCGCTGGCACACCGGCCGTTGGCTCTCGATTATTTTTGGGCTGGCCACGGTCCTGACCACCTATTTTATGGCCCGGCAGTGGTTTGCCGGACAGTGGCTGTTTGCTCTGGCTGCGGCGGCAATTGTGGCCTTTATTCCCCGCTTTGTCCTGACCGGCTCAATGCTCAACTACGAAACGCTGGTGGCTTTAGTATCTGCCCTGTTCCTGTGGCTCCTGTTGCAAATAGCGTATCAAGGCTGCAGGTCACAGGTTGCAGGGTTGCACGGCCGCAGAGGCGCAGGGGCGCAATTAACCCCGCAATACGCAATACGCAATACGCAATACGCTTTTTCCCTCGGCCTTCTCGCCGGGCTGGCCATTGTCACCAAGTTGAGCGCCCTTATCCTGCCGCTGGAAATCCTGATTGCATTTTGGTTGATTGCTCGATTTTGCGGGTTGGGCTGGAAGGTGTGGGGCCAGTGGCTGCTGATGGCGGCCGCGGGCACGCTGATTCCGGTGGGGTTGTGGTATGGGTTTGTGGTGACGCAGTTCAACACCATTGCCGAAGACGGCCTCTGGACCGGGACGCTGCGCCCGCTGATTGCCGCCGATTCCAGCGACGCTACCACCAACCGGCTGCTCAGTTTTCTCACGGGCGGAGAAGCCGGCTTTAGCGGCGCTGCGGCCAACCTCGATTCCGGCCCGCCGTGGGAATGGGCCACGACCTTTTTTCGCAGCTTTTGGGTGGTCGGCATTGAGGGGGTATTGCCGCTGGGCACCTTCGGGCTGGTAACCGCTCTGTGTTTGTGCGCTGTAGCCGCCGCCGGTCTGATTGTATTTTGGGTTGAAACGGGCAGGGCACAGGGGCGCAGGGGCGCAGGGGCGCGGCGGAGCCAGGGAGCGGAGGGGAAAGATAATACGCAATACGCTTCACACTTCAACCGTCTGAACCTCACATTATTGGTTTTGCATCTCGGCCTGCCCCTGGTGCTGCCGCTTATCCGGTACGCGGTTACCTTTAGCCTGGCAGATACGGCGCAGGGCCGGCACGCCCTTTTTCTGGCTGCCCCGGCCCTGGCCATCCTGCTGGTTCTCGGCCTGGCCACCTCCGCCGGGCAGGTAACAAATTACGCCACACGCCACCAGAGGTACGCCGGCGACACGCGACACGTAATACGCAATACGCAATACACAATACGCACACCTGCACTGACCCGCCAGGGGTCCGGCGCAAGTGTCCCGCGTCACGCATCACATTTCATCATCTTCCTCCCCGGCGTCTTTTTGCTTTTCTGGAGTTTCACCCAACTGCAAACCATGACCTGGGCCTACCTGCCGCCGTTGCCGGTCACCACCCAGCCGGAGCGGGTGCCGCCCATTGAGCAGCGGCTTGATGCCGCCCTGTCGCCGTACATTACGTTGCTGGGTTACCAGACCCAACTCGACAGCACCAACCGCACCCTGCGCGTAGATTTGTGGTGGCGGGCCGAGGCCGTTAGCCCGGTCGATTATTTGTGGCAACTCGCGCTGATGGATGGCGAGCGCACAGTGCAGGCCGAGTGGCAGGGCCACCCGGCTGACGGCCGCTATCCCACCCGCGCCTGGGACCCCGGCGACACGATACACGACACCATCTGGTTGCCGGTGGGGGGGCTGGCGGCCGGCCAATATTCACTGGCTCTGCACCCTCAACCTACCGCCCGGCACTACCCGCCGCAGGCTGAGGCCGAACCGGTACCGCTGGGGCCGGTCACGCTGCCGGAATCAACCCTGCAAATTTTCGAGTCCGGCTTTTCCCTGCCGGAATTGGGCGCGCTGGCCGGCTACACGGTCTGGAAAGAGGGACAGCCTGTTAACCGGTCGCAGCCCTACCGCTACCGCGAAACCGTCTCCGTCTCGCTGCCGCCGCTGCCGGACACCTGGAGCCGCCAATTACAAATGATGTCAGAAACGCCCGCCGGGCCGGTGGCCTTCAACCCCGTGCTGCTATCGGCAACCCAGGCAATTTTTATTGTTGGGCCAGAGTGGCCCGGCGGCAATTATTGGCTGCAACAGACTATTTCTGACCGGCAATTGAACAGCAACGTGGCTAACAGCGCCATCATCGCCCGCATCACCGACCGCCGGCAGCGCGACTTTACCGCGCCCTCGCCCGGCCAACCCCTTTCCGCCAACTTTGCCGATCAGGTGGAGCTGCCGGGTTACGATCTGGAAGCAAAGCGGGCCGAAGCGGGCGGCGGCCTGCCGCTAACGCTCTATTGGCGCGGGCTGGATTGGCTGGGCGATGACCTGACCATCTTCACCAAGCTGCTTAAAACCGATGATTTGAGTCAACACGGCGGGCGCGACCGGCTGCCCCGCGAGGGTTATCGTACCCTTTACTGGGCCCCCGGCGAGGTGGTGACCGATCCGTTTGGCGTGCCGGTTGACTCCGATGCGCCGGACGGCATCTACTTTATCAATGTGGGGCTGTACAAAACAGTGGATGGCCAGGCCATCTCGCTGCCGCTGGCGCAGGATGGCAATCTAACCGGCGCCACCAGCATCAATTTGGGGCCGGTCAAAATTGGCGCAACGCCCCCCCGGTTTGTGCAAGACTCGGCCAATCCGCAGGTGGAGGTCAACCAGCCTTTTGGCGATGCCCCAAACCTCACCCTGCTCGGCTACAATTTGGATCAGGGGCCAGAGAGCCAGTCAGATAATTCACCCAACCCACCAAACTCACTCAACTTAACCCTTTACTGGCAGGTTGAAGCGCCGTTGCCGCTGGATTACACCACCTTTGTTCACCTGCGTAGCGCCGCCGGCGAAACCATCGCCCAAAAAGATTCGCCGCCGCTGGGCGGAGCCTATCCCACCAGCCTGTGGGATCCCGGTGAAATCATCGCCGATGAAATTGTGGTTCCCCTGCCGGAAGAATTGCCCGCCGGCGGCCCGTACAGCATTGTCATTGGCCTGTACGATTTTAACACCGGCCGGCGGCTGGCCGTGCCGGGCAACAGTGATAACAGTTTTACCCTGACTGAACTGGAGCATTTACCTTGATGATCGCTTTTATGGAGAAAATCAAGAAATCCCGGCCCCTGTTTTGGTTGGTGTTTGCAGGGATAATTGTTGCTTTTGTCTGGCTGGGGGTTGGCGTCAGCCGCACCGCGTCCGAGGGGCCGGATGAAGTGGCCCACTTTTTCTTCAACCGGTACATTGCCCGGCACGGATCTTTACCACTCAATGAGGCAGCGCGCCAGGAAGCCGGCTACAAAGCCGATTTGCCGCCCTTGTTTTACCTGCTGGTGGGCAGTGCCGGTTACGCGGCCAATTTGGCATCGGAACCCCGGCTAAAAACCAATCGGGATAATTTACGGCTGGCTCTGGTGACCGGCCACGAAAATATAAAAGCATGGCGGATTATTCGCACCGAAGACCCGCTGGGCGGCGAGATTTTATTGTGGTATCTGGGACGCTGGGCAGCGCTGCTGTTTGGAGCGGCGGGCTTGATTCTGCTCTTTATTTTACTGCGGGTTACTTTTCCGGAACGACCCTGGCCGGCTTTGGGGGGCATGGCCGTGCCGGCATTTATGCCCACCTATGTCTACGTCAGCTCTGTCACCAGCTACGAATCGCTAACCGGCGCATTGATGACAGCCTATTTTCTGGCCCTGTTTTTTGTGGTTAAAAATCCGGCCCGCACCTTTCTTTATTTTTTAACGGGGGTGCTGGTCGGGCTGGCCTCGGCCAACCGGCACACCCCCTGGACGGTGATTCCGCTGGTGCCGTTGCTGATTGTGTGGCTGGGCGCCCCCCCGCCCCTGCCCGGGCCGGGGGTCCGCCGGCGGAAAGCTCGCGTGTGGTGTGGCGTCTTTGTGTGACAGCTCTGCGAGTGTTTTGTT
>CAYWSS010000589.1:0-4070 GCA_964460505.1 uncultured Caldilineaceae bacterium
TTCGTGGCAGATAATACGCTTTTTATAGAGCGATCCTGCAAACTACCAGAGAGCCGTAAAAGTTTCGATTTGATTCAGATTTCAGTATTTGTATCGCCGGCTCGCAGATTACCCTTCCGGCACACGGCTTCTGGACATACTTTTCTGCACAACGGGAGTCAGCCCGATAATCTCGCCTTCTTCTGCCGGCTTTTTCCAGCGGGGATTTTTGATGGGCGGGCATTGCCACGCTGCCGGGGGCGTGTTGGCCCGCAACCCCTTAAATGCAGTTAAAATGCCGCAATGGTAACAGTGATTGCGGCAATCTACTTTTGTCTCGCCTTTTTCGGCCTGCTGCCAATCCAGCAGCAGCCAGCGTTTTTCCACCCCGGCACTGATGTGGTCCCAGGGAAAAACCTCGTCGGCCATGCGCGCCCGGTGGGCAAACCAGGCCGGGTCCAGGGTGTGCTCGGCAAATGCCTCCTGCCAGGCATCAAAACGATACCACTCGTTCCAGGCATCAAATTTGGCCCCTTTTTCCCAGGCCAATTTAATGACCGGCCCCAAGCGGCGGTCGCCCCGCGACAGGAACGCTTCCATCAGGCTTTCTTCCGGCTTATTCCAATTGAAGATGATGCTCCGGTTTCGGCCAAACTCCTGCCGCATTAGCTCCTGCTTGCGCCGGATGTCATCCAGATTAGCCAGCCCGGCCCACTGAAATGGTGTGTGAGGCTTGGGCACCAGCGTGCTGACCCCCACCCGCACTCTGGCTTTGTGGCCGTGATATTTTTTGCCCAGAGCCAGCACCTGTTTGGCTAATTTGGCAATTGCCACCACATCCTCATCGGTTTCGGTGGGTTGGCCGATCATAAAATAGAGCTTGATTAGCCGCCAGCCCCGGCTGTAAACTTCATCAACGGTTTTGAGCAAATTTTCGGTGGCAATAGATTTATTGATCACGTTGCGCATGCGGTCGGTGGCAGCTTCCGGGGCAAAAGTAAAACTGTTTTTGCGACTGCCCTGCAACATTTCCAGCAAGTCCGCGGAAAAAGATTCGATGCGCAGGCTGGGCAGCGAAATATTAAGCGTCCGGTCGCTATATTTTTTGGCAATGGTTTGCACCAGCGGGCCAATCCGGGTGTAATCACTGCTGCTGAGCGACAGTAACCCAATTTCTTCATGGCCGGTGCTGCTCACAATCTGGTCAACGGTCTCAATCAATTCCGCCAGCGAGCGCTCGCGTACCGGGCGAAAGAGCATCCCGGCCTGACAAAATCGACAGCCCCGCGTGCAGCCTCGCTGAATTTCGATAGAGGCGCGGTTAAATACCACATCCACAAACGGCACAATGAATTGGGTCACAGGCGGCGGCATTAATGGCGAAATACGTTTAATAATGTGGCTCTCCGCCTCTGCCACCAGCGGTTCAACATTCGAGATGGTGCCATCGCCATCGTAATAGCTAAACTGGTAGAAACGGGGCACGTACACCCCCGGAATTTTTGCCAGATGTCGCAATTGCGTATCGCGGTCTTGATTTTGAACCTGGCGCATGGCCAGGATAATCTCCACAATCACGTCCTCGCCCTCGCCCATCACAAAAAAATCAATGAAATCGGCCATGGGTTCGGGGTTAAAAACAGCGCTTCCCCCGGCGCACACCAGCGGATACGAAGCATCGCGCTTGATGCTAAGCAGGGGCATGTGTGCCATATCGAGTACGGTCAGTACGTTGGTGTACAGTTGTTCGTAGGGCAGGCTGATACCGAGCAGATCAAAATCACGGAGTTCCCGCCGGTTTTCCAGCCCGTAAAGCGGAATTTGAGCCTCTTGCATCTGCGCTGCCATATCGGGCCAGGGGGCGTAAACCCGCTCGGCAAGCGTATCGTTGCGCTGGTTGAGCAAATCGTACAGAATGGCCAGCCCCAGGTTGCTCATGCCCAGATCGTAAACATCGGGGAAAATCAGCGCCACTTTGCTGAGAATTTGAGGGTCGTCCCAACTTTTGGCAATGCTGTTAAACTCTCCCCCAATGTAACGGGCCGGTTTTTGGACGTTTGGCAAAATTCGGTCCAGGTTGCGATCATTAATCCGCATAAATAAAACTCGCTGTAATAATTTTTATAATTTTGATAAAAACAATTCAAATAATTTAATCTGCTTATGATAGCACAGAAAAGAGATTGACTCAAAATACGGTGAAGGGCCAAACGAGGATAAAATCGCTGTTTTTATTTTTTACCTGTTTAGCCTGACCAAAAAATTATGCATTAAATTTACATCATCTCAATAACTTGGGGAAACGCGGCCTGAGCCTGTTGAAGGCCATTGGTTTCGACAAGCGTTCGACTGAGCGCGCGCCGAAGTCTTAACCAACTCCGCCGCAATTTATTGAGATGATACCCCAACGCAGAGCAATTATCCCTGCACGATACTCACCTCGCGGGGATTTTGTGCCCAACTCGCAAATTTCTCATAGTCATGATAAAATTGACATAATATTCCTCCCCGGTTCAATCTCGAACGGTCTGTATTGTCATTATTTTCGGCAAAGTAGTGGTTGTGCTGATGGCAAATTTGAAACAGTCTTTGACAAGACTTAACGATAATTTGAATACACTCCAGGAACGAGAGGCTAAATTTGGCAGCAATTCCCCGCTGGAATTAGTGAACCGGATTCACGACCACAAACAGGCCATTGCTCTTACCCAACAGGCCATCACCGGCAAGTTAACCGAAGCCGAATGGCGCGAGGCCATGGAACCGCTGCTGGTTTCCATTAACCGGGAACAAACCGTAGTCAATCTCCAACTTGAGCAAATACACGCCGAACAGGGCGCTGCCGTGGCCACCGGACAAGGAGCCCGGGCCGGCGTTTTTAATATCAACATCCGCGATATTCGCCGGCTGCCGGTGGTGGTTGTATTACTGGGCGTGGTAATGTTGGCCGCCGTCTTTTTATCAGCCAGAGTCAATTCGTAACCAATTTCGGATAGTCCTGCCCCCAGGCGGGACACTTGCAGGCCGGTATTGCCCAGTGCGCGAGTTTCCATTGATTACTGTCCCGTTTGCCAGAGAACTTTGCCGACAAAGAATGGCCCCAGACTTTCCAGGTGGAGCGAGGTTTGTTTGGTTTTACGCATGGCTTGCACCACTGCTGAAATGGGGTACAGTTTGTGCCCCAGCACGCCAATGACAAAATCGTTGTCGAATTTATCCAGCCCGTGGCAGGCCAGCCGAATATCGGTGGCGTAGCCGGCCCGTCCAAAGGTAAAACCGATGCCGCCGTGTTCGCGTAAAATAATTTGCTGCTCCTGCTCCGTCAGGGTTTCAAAATCCTTGGCCCGGCGCAGCGGGTACCAGACCACCCAGCTCCAATCCGGGTCCAGCACTTTGCGGCGGGGGCGACTGAACAGCGTTTCTTCCAGGTCGGTTTCGTAACCCAGCGCGTAGGTGCGCCCCAGCATTGTGAATTCGGGTTTGGGGGAAAGCTCGCTGAAAGGGGCTTGATTCAACAATTGGCGCAATTGCGTCACGAAAAAGTCTGGCTCTTCGGCCATAGTCAGCAGCCCAATTCCGTACGGGTCGTTGATATCAAGGTAGACGGCGGCCTCAATGCCGCTGTCTGCCAGGGCGCTGACAACCGCGTCCGTATTGCGGCAGTTGCCAAAGGCCAGAAACTGCATAAACAGGCGGCGGTCCATCGAAATAACTTCGCCATCCTGCCCTTTGCCTTTTTCACTCAGGTCGAGCGTAACATTCCGGGGTTTCATAGATTTCTCCTCTATTGTGATTGATAATCCGGCATTAGAATCGCAAAAACACAAACTGTTTGCGATATTTCATTTTTTGTAGGGATTAATAACTTCTGTGGAATTGCGTGGTAATTGTATTGTAAGTTGCAATTATGCCAAATTTCACTACCGGACACTTTTATGGTTGCCGGGGAAGAAGCGCGGATCGGCAGGTTACACTAAATCCGGCATCGCTTCAATGTATCCAAATAATAGGTTTACACTGTAGGCCAAAAAATGAGAGATTTTGATGGCGAAAATTGTAAACCTGTCTTTTGCTTCATTTTGGCCGAATGA
>CAYWSS010000590.1:0-4063 GCA_964460505.1 uncultured Caldilineaceae bacterium
TTAAAAAAGTAGTCACATCCTCCAAGATAGTAGCGGAGGCTCCGACGACTTCTATGGCAGGACAGCCGCCGGTTAAAATCTGGTAGCCGGCCAACACGGCCAATCGACATCCGGCTTTGTGAGCGGCATGTTCATTTTCAGGGATGTCCCATGCGCCGCCGTGAACAATAATTGCAGGTTTCATAAGTTAGTCCTCACTGGGGCGTAAATCTTTGATATTTAGTTGCATCGACCGTGACCCGTTCCATTCGTTAAATTCAAGGCTGTAAACAACATTAATGGCTTGCGATTTTTTTAGCCGGTTAAGCCAGTATCCTTGTTTAAAGGCAATTCCATTCCAATCCTGGCGACCATCATTCAGGATCAATCGCAGGTGCTTGCCATCAAGCCCCACCGATTTTTTAAATTTAACCCGCAAATTTTTGGTAAGAAAACACGGTGTTGGATTACCGTAGCCAAAGGGTTGTAACCGGTTAATCGATTCCACCAGCGCCGGTTGAACGCCCCGCAAATTCACTTCGCCATCTACCAGAACCGTTTGGCGAAGGTCGGCAATGTTTAATTGCTCGCCGGCAATATTTTGCAGGCGTTCTTTTAAGGCCGCGAGATTTTTGTTGTTAACGGTAAAACCGGCGGCTGCCGCGTGCCCCCCGTAGCGCACCAGTAAATCGGCGCATTGATCCAGCGCCTCGGTAATGTGAAATTCGGGAATGCTGCGGGCGGAGCCTTTGGTCTGTTCCGGCCCTTGCTCTGCCACCAGGGTGGGCCGATAAAATTCATCCATTAAGCGAGAGGCGGCCAGCCCAACTACCCCCGGATTAAACTCAGGATGGCTGATAAAATACAGCGGGCTTTGCCCGTTATCACCCGCAATTTCCCGGCGGGCCATATCCACGGTGGTTTCCGTGAGCTTTTGCCGCTCTCTGTTTTGGGCATCCAAATTTTGGGCCAGGGGTGTTGCATCCGGCTTTTCTTTGGTAACAAGCAGTTGATAGGCAGCCAGGGCGCTATCCAGCCTGCCGGCCGCGTTCAACCTGGGGCCGATGGTAAAGCCAATGGTGCCTGCTGTTATCTGGTTTGGGGGACGGTTGCCACTTTGGGCAATCAATGCCTTCAACCCCGGCCTCAGAGATCGATTGAGCGCTTGTAATCCCTGCGCTACCAATTTTCTGTTTTCACCAACCAGTGGAGCCAGATCAGCCACGGTGCCCAGAGCTACCAGATCAAGGTAATTGTCAGCGCGCATCTGCGCCCGGCGACGACGATCTGAGAGGGCCTCGGTGCGCACCAGCGCCTGGGCCAGCTTAAAGGCCAGCCCTACCCCGGCCAATTCTTTAAAGGGGTAGGGGCAATCAGCCCGTTTGGGGTTGATGGCCGCCAGGGCCGGTGGAAGCGTTTCGCCCACGTGGTGGTGGTCGGTGATGATCATGTCCATGCCCAGGCTGTTGCCGTGGGCTACCTCGGCTACGGATCGGATGCCGCAATCCACAGTGAGCACTACTTTCACCCCTTTTTTTGCCAACTCAGTGAGCGCCTCGATGTTGAGGCCGTATCCCTCTTTAAAGCGGTTGGGAATGTATGCTTGCGCATTGGCTCCCAACGCTTGCAGAATTTGCATCATCAGCGCGGTTGAAGTCACGCCGTCGGCGTCGTAATCGCCGTAAACGGTAATGAGTTCCTGCTTGACAATGGCCCGGGTGAGCCGTTCAACAGCCTGCGGCATATCCTTTAATTGAAAAGGATCATCGCCGGCGTACTGGTGATTGAGAAATTCTGTAACGTCGGTTGGGGTGGTAAATCCCCGGTTATATAAAATTTGCACCACTAACCGGGGCACGTCTGAAAATTGCTCAAAGTGGCTGTTCGGGGCTTTGGGGGCTATTTCCCATCGTTTGCGGTGCATTAAATTAACATTCTCCAAATTTAGTTCGTCGGTAAAAGGGTGTAAAGTCGGGTAGATTGTACGTTTGCTATTATAGTGCAAAGCGAGGGCTATTAAAAAAACAGGGCGCGCTCCAATAAAAAAACCTCCCGCGTTGATGCGGGAGGTCAGTTTGTTTGTTTTTGCGAAACAGGGGTTAAATCCAGCCCTGTCCTTTGAGAAAACCTGTCAGGCCGGGGATTTCAAAATATTCACCCTGATAGGCTTTAAAGGCCCAGTAAAATGTTACCAGCCACAGCAAAAGCGGTACGCAGGCCAAAACTACGGTCCAACCCAGGATAATGCTTAAAATAACAATGACCACATTTACAGCCAGCGCCTGAACGGCGTGGTATTTTTGGTAGGGCCGGTTTTTCATATCCTCTACCAATAAGATGATAATAGCCACCAGCCCAATTGGGTAAGAAATTGCCGACATCAATTTATCTTGATCAGTAATATCGTTCATAGAAATATCCCCTCTGGATTCTAAAAAATCAATTTAGTAGAAGAGTTCCGGCAAAAATTTTAATTTTCCCAGAACCATTGCATATCGCCAATCGGTTGACCTTTTTGCAGTTTGTCGGCCATAATATAGGCGTCAACGGCTCCCACAATTGAGGCAATGATGGGGCCAATGCATGGAATGAGCCATAGCAGCACCCAGGCCACAATCAAAATTATGCCTTTTTTGGATTGTCCCAAATAGAGCTGTCCAACGCCACCTAACAATAACAGGCTTAAAATTGCGGCGATAATTGCATTTTTCGGTGGGTGGCTTGGCTCAATTTGAGTGGTTGATTTGAACATAGAACAGCCCTCCTTGATCGATTGGAAGATGGCTTATTCTAACATAACTCGCTTGGTGGGGCAATAACCCCAATGGAATTTTTTAGAAATTTTGGTAAAGAATTTGGGGTTGCCTGTCAAACAAGGCAATGTTATCATACTCTACGAAACGATAGTGTAAAAGCTGCACTGTCTGGCGTTTCGCTGGTGGACAGCAGGTAACGGCCTGCCGCGAGCCAGATGTTAGTAAATTAGCAATTGCGGCAGGTTTATCAATTCTTGTCAATATGGCATCATTTGAGAAATCTTGCCTATGGTTCAGCTATGAACAACTCAACATTGGATCAAATTTTGAATCAGGTTGCCAACAGTACGGTAACTAATTTCTCGTTAGCCCGGAGAAAATTGGACACCCTGCCCTCCGGGATTGGTGCGCTCACCCAACTTGATCACCTCAACCTGTCTGAAAACCGCCTGACCACCCTGCCCCCGGAAATTGGAAAACTAACCAACCTGACATGGTTGGGCCTTTATAACAACCAACTGGCTGCCTTGCCGCCAGAAATTGGCCGCCTAACCAGGCTCACGCATCTATTTGCCTGGGAAAACAAACTCGCCGCGTTGCCCCCCGAAATTGGGCGGATGAAAAATCTGCGGCAATTGCTAATGCCGAAGAATACATTAACTATTCTGCCTCCCGAAATTGGACAACTGGCCGGTTTAGTTCGACTTAATCTCTATTTCAACCGGCTGACCAAAATCCCGCCGGAAATTGGACAGTTAACGACCTTGAAAGAACTCAAACTCTCCGACAACCAACTGATTGAGTTACCGCCGGAAATTGGCAATCTGGCACAATTGCATGACCTGGATTTATCCGGGAACCAATTAAAAACATTACCGCCTGAAATTGGACAACTGATCCGGTTGAAGAAACTGAATCTGTGGGGGAATCAACTCACCGAACTGCCTTCTGAAATTGGCGGCCTGAAGAATCTGGTTACGCTGCGATTGGGGGGCAATAACCTGCAACATTTGCCAGCGGAGCTAAGCGCGCTTCCTAACCTGAAAATCCTGGATGTTTAGCTGGCAGCTTGTTGGAGAAGTCGACTCGGCCAGACCGCAGAGATTTTTAAAGGTGGCTTTGCCCTCAAATCGCCTGAATAATCAGGGCAATCTGACCCATTAAGGGATGAGAATTAATGGCACGGTTCATTTTGCCCCGTTTTGAGGCAAACAGCAGCCTGGTTGAAAGTGCCTGCAAGTGGCTCATTCAGCAACGGTTTAAGGGGGTGGGTATGCGTTGGAGTGAAGATGGCTTCAACCATCTACTTCACTTACGATTAGCCTGGG
>CAYWSS010000591.1:0-4060 GCA_964460505.1 uncultured Caldilineaceae bacterium
AGGGGTGTTTCACTTGAAGTGTAAACCGATTATGTGGCTACATTGAAACAATGCCTATTTTTCTTTACAAAAAAATGTTTGTCACGCGGTACTTTTTTGGTTTTATGTTACGGTCCGGCTTACGGGTAATGGTAGAAAGTTGCAAGGTGTCTTTTGGCAATAAACCTGATAGTTTCATATAATAACCCAAGTTGCTTCCTTGCTAATTATCAACCAGAAAAATCGATCATTCCTTTCAGGTATGGCGGAAGTAAGAAGTAGGGAGTAGAAAGCTTCCCACTCCCTACTTCTGGGAGGCGGCAACTTGAGTTTATAATAACGTCACGATCTGTTGTTTATAATATTGCGAGGGAAAATGGGTACACCGGTGTCTGACGATTTAATTACAACCCTTGCCAGCTACGTGCCTGACTTTATTAAACGCCGCCTGCTTGCCGACCCGGCCCCCATCACCACGCCCACTACAGAGCGATTTGCCGCCGCCGTTCTTTTTGCTGATATTTCCGGCTTCACTGCGCTCACCGAGCAACTGGCTCAACGCGGCCCCGCCGGGGCGGAAGAATTAACCTCGCTGCTCAATGCCTACTTTGGCCGTCTCATAAATCTTATCACCCTGCACGGCGGCGATATTGTAAAATTTGCCGGGGATGCGCTCATTGCGCTTTGGCCGGTGGCCGCAGATGCCGGCAATGGCCGCCACAACGCGCAAGCGTTGGCCCGGGTTACGCGCCGGGCTGCCCAGTGCGCGGTGACGGTGCAGCAGCAGCTCAACGCCTACGAAGTGGCTGCCGGGACCCGGCTGTCTTTAAGGCTGGCTCTGGGGGCCGGAGAAATGCTGACCATGCAGCTTGGCGGGGAGCATGGCCGGTGGGAAATTTTGGTGGCCGGGCAACCTTTGGTAGAAGTGGGCGAAATAGGGCATCTGGTGCAGCCCGGCGATATTGTGCTGACGCGCCGCGCCTGGGAGCAACTACAAGACATTGCATCGGGCGCCGCCGTTTCCTCTTCGACCACGTATAAAAACCAGGCTGGGGTCAAGCTACGACACTTAAATAAGCCGCCGGCTGTTGAGAAACAGCCGGCCAACCTCTCTTTAGCCCTCTCGCCACAAACAGAAACAGGGCTGCGCCCCTATATTCCCGGCGCAATTTTGGCGCGCCTGTCGGCGGGGCACCGGGGCTGGCTGGCCGAACTCCGCCGCCTGACCGTGCTCTTTGTTAATCTGCCCGACCTTGGCTACGAAATGCCGGCGGCTCAAGCTCAAAAACTGATGCGTATCCTGCAAAAGGCAATTAACCGGTACGAGGGCAGTATTAACAAACTGAGCGTGGATGACAAAGGCGTTACCCTGATTGCCGCCTTTGGCCTGCCCCCCCTGGCCCACGAAGATGATGCGGCCCGGGCGGTAGAGGCCGCCTTGACCATTCAAAATGGGCTGCGCAAAGCAAACCTGCGCAGTTCCATTGGCGTTACCACCGGGCGGGTTTTCTGTGGCACTGTCGGCAATGACCAGCGCCGCGAATACACCATTATTGGGGACAGGGTCAATCTGGCTGCCCGCTTGATGCAGGCCGCAAAAAATAAAATTTTGTGTGATTCGGCAACGTATCAGGCGACCCAGGCTTCGGCGGCGCTGGAATTAATGTTGGGCGTCGATCTGGATGGCTCCGGTGGCGTGGGCGATGTCCCCTATTTTGAGACACTGCCTTTGCTCAAAGTAAAAGGAAAATCTCAACCCATTCAGGTTTTTCAACCCCGTGACCAGGAACGGATGACGGTTGACCCGCAATTTCTAAAAACCACGCTGGTGGGCCGGGCCAAAGAGCGCGCGCTGCTGCTTGAAAAACTGCAAGGCCTGCACCAATCGGGGCAGGAGAGCGTGGTATTTATTGAGGGCGAAGCCGGGATGGGGAAATCGCAACTGGTGGGCGACCTGCTCCGGCAGGCCCGCCTTCTTGGAATTACCAGCCTGGTTGGGGCCGGAAACTCCGTTGATAAATTGACGCCCTATTACGCCTGGCGGCCAATTTTTGAGCAATTTTTTAAATTTATTGACGTTTCCGATGACCCGGATACGGCCCGCGCACATATTATGTCTCGCATGGAAGAAATTCTGGCCGATGTTCCGCTCCCTATTCAAAATGACCCCGCGCCGGCTGTGCCTTCTCTGCCGGACAGTGAGGCTTACGCTCAAACATCAGCCTCAACCTGGGGGGACCTGGCCCCCTTGCTGGATGCTGTGCTGGCTATGGATTGGCCGGAAAATGAGTTAACGGCGCAAATGGCCGGCAAGGTGCGGGCCGATAACATGCATCACTTGCTGATTAACTTATTGCAGCAAGCGGTGTGTCATGGATGTGAAACAGGCCACGCTTATTTGATTGTGCTGGAAGATGCGCACTGGCTCGATTCCGCATCGTGGGGGTTGGCCCGGCTGGTGGTTCAGCAGGTAACCCCACTGATGATGGTCATTGTTTCTCGCCCCATCCCCGCGCCCCTGCCGGATGAGTACCGGGAACTATTGGCTGCTTCGTCAACGCAACAGGTAACATTACAGGGCTTGGCAAAACCGGAAATAGATTTACTGATTGGACATTGTTTGGGGGTGTCGAATGCCGTGCCGGACACGCTGGTTAATCTCATTTACACCAAAACGCAGGGCAACCCCTTTTTTAGTGAAGAGATGACCCACGCCCTTAAAGATTCGGGGCTGATTATGGTAGAAAATGGACGGTGCCGGGTTGCACCGGAGGCCGGCAATTTTCAATCGCTGAGTTTGCCCGGCACCATTCAGGCGGTTATCACCAGCCGTATCGACCGGCTGGAACCTGCCCAGCAGCTAACCCTGAAGGTGGCCAGCGTCATTGGGCGGGCCTTTGAGTATGATACCCTGCACGATATTCATCCCATCAAGACAACCAGAAACCATTTAACCGACCATCTTTTCTCGCTGGATAAATTGGACATTACCCAGCTAGAGAAGCCCGCCCCCAATTTGGCCTACGTTTTTAAGCAGACCGTCACTCAGGAAGTGGCTTACAATATGATGCTGTTTGCCCAGCGCCGGGCACTGCACCAAGCCATCGCTGAGTGGTACGAGCAAATGTTCAGCACCGAAGACCTGTCTCCGTTTTACGCCTTGCTGGCCTATCACTGGCAAAAAGCAGGCAATGGCATTAAAGCCGTGGACTATCTGGAATTGGCGGGCGAGCAGGCCCTGCGTGACTTTGCCAACGAAGAAGCCGTCAACTTTTTTAAACAGGCGTTGATCCTGACCCGGAGCGAGGAATCAGAGGTTGTTCAGGCCGTGTCCCAATCCCGGCGGGCGCACTGGGAAATAAGGCAGGGCGAAGCGTACGTCAATTGGGTAAAATTTGGCGAAGCGCAGGTTCATCTGGAGCAGGGGTTGGCGCTGCTGCGGTATCCGGTGCCCAAAGGCATTGTGCGTTTGAGCCTGGGATTAGTGAGAGAGGTTGGCCGCCAGTTTGTTTATACATTTATGCCGGGTTTAAAATTTACCAAAAGCGCGCGCCATTCTACGCTTCTGGAAGCATCCCGCGCCTACGAAGGGCTAACCGCCATTTATTATTTTGCCAATGAAACGCTGCTGTCGTTGTATGCCGCTATTCGCTCTCTCAACCTGGCGGAGGGGGCCGGCCTGTCGCCGGAATTAGCCCGGGGCTTTACCTCGGTTGGGGCTATCATTGGGTTTATTCCCGTACACCGGGTGGCGCAGGATTACTGCATCCGGGCCATTAAATTAACCCGAAAAATTGATGATCTTTCGGCCCGGATGTGGGTCTGGTTGGGTACGGGTATGTACTACGCCGGCGTGGGGCATTGGAGCAGATCCCAGAATCTGTTTGGGCAGGTTATCAGCACGGCCAACCAATTGGGAGACCGCTATCGATGGGATGACGGCGCGGGTAATCTGGCCGTGGTTAGATATTTTCAGGGGCAATTTGAGGCCGGGGCGCAGCTTGCCGCCGAGGGCTACGCCTCGGCGGCCCGGCGCAGCGATGGCCCCAATCAGGCCTGGGCGCTGCGCGTTCAGGGTTAT
>CAYWSS010000592.1:0-4036 GCA_964460505.1 uncultured Caldilineaceae bacterium
GGATTTCTCCCTTCGGTCGAAATGACATGCACAAGTTAATTAATTCTCATTCCTTAATCAACTGAGTATATCCGTTGAACAACAGAAACCTCTCCCGTTAGTTTACAAAGAAATTAATCTGAACCAGGGTTATCGGCTAGATTTGCTGGTTGAGAATAAGGAGATTGTAGAGCTTAAAGTTGTTGAGAAAATTACACCAGTTCATGAGGCTCAAGTCTTATCTTATTTGAGATTCCCTGGCTGTAAACCTGGTTTGTTGATCAATTTTAACGTTAAATTACTTAAACATGGCATTTGTCGATTTGTGATGACCTAACACTACTCAAACGTTAGACTATTCAGATGTTAGGCTGGAAAACAGAGATATACAGGGAATTAGCCGTATTTTCTGTCTTTCTCAGTGAGTCTCTGTGTAACTAAACCCAATCAAAGGAGAATCGAAATGAGCAATGACAGAGTAGCATTATACCTGCAAGACGCGCACGATCTGCGCGAGGGAATGAAACTGGTTCAGTATGCGGAAAAGCACGGATTTGAAGCGGTGTGGCAAGCCGAAAGCCGGCTGGTGCGCGATGCCATTGTGCCCATGGCTGCTTTTGCTGCCGTAACCGAGCGCATCAAAGTCGGCTCCGGCGTCATCAACAACTGGACCCGCAACATTGGGCTGCTGGCCGCTACCTTTCTTACGCTGGATGACCTGGCCCCCGACCGCATCATTTGCGGTATTGGCGCCTGGTGGGACCCGCTGGCTAAAAATGTGGGCATCACCCGTCGCAAACCGCTGCTGGCCATGCGCGAAACCATTGAGGTGATGCGGCGGCTGCTCAACATGGAAAATGTTACCTTTGACGGTGAGTTCCACCAGGTGTCCGGCATTGAGCTGGACGTGGTGCATGGCCGCCGCGAACCGCGCAACGTGCCGGTCATGATTGGGGCTACCGGCCCTAAAATGATGGAACTGACCGGCAAAATTGCGGACGGCGCGGTACTCAACTACTGCGTGCCGCCGGAATACAATCACGAGGCGCTCAATCGCCTGAAAATCGGCGCAGAACGGGCCGGCCGCACTCTGGATGATATCGACCGCCCGCAATTGATGATTTGCTCGGTTCACACAGATAAAGCCAAAGCGCTGGATGGTGCCCGCTGGATGTTGACCCAGTACATTGCTCAACAGCCCCACATTACCAAAGCCAGCAACACCCCCCAGGAAACCGTCGACAAAATTCAGTCGATTCTGGGTTGGCCGGCCACCAAAGAGCAGATTAAAAAAGCCATGAAACTGGTCCCGGATGAATTGGTGCAGCGGGTTACTGCCAGCGGCACTCCGGAAGAGGTAAAAGCCAAGGTGCGCGAATATTGCAACAATGGCTGCACCTGCCCCATTTTGTACCCGTTGGGTGACCCCTATCTGATGATTGAGGTCTTTTCCGATGGGTACAGCTATTAGGTGTCAAGTATCACGGTTTTTCACCTGCAACCTGCAACCTGCAACTTGTTTGAGAGATTACTATGCAAGCAACCTGGTTAAAACGTCTTCGTCCAGAGAGAGTCATTGATGCGCTGCTGCCCCTCATTGCTGTAGTTGGCGCCCTCATTATTGGCGGGATTATCCTCATTTTTCTGAATGTTAATCCCTTTGAAGCCTACAAAGCAATGTTTCTGGGAGCATTTGCTAACAAAAACGGCCTGGCCGATACGTTGGTAAAGGCCACCCCGTTGATGTTGGTGGGTCTGGGTATTGTTATCGCCTTCAGGGCCAGCATGATTAATATTGGCGCCGAAGGTCAGTTGATTGTGGGCGCGCTGCTCACTACATTTATCGGGCTGCAACTGGGCCAAGTGCTGCCGGGTTATCTGGTCATCATCATCTGCGTTGTTGGCGGAACCTTTATGGGCGGCTTGTGGGGAGCCATTCCCGGCTATCTCAAAGCCCGGCTGGGTGTTAACGAGATTCTCAGCACCATTATGATGAATCAGATTGCCATCCAGGTTGGCTACTACCTGCTGCGCGGCCCTATGATAGACCCCGCCGAACTTGAAGCCGGCACCAATATTCCCCACTCTGCGCGGCTGCCCCGCCCGGTTGATTTGCCCCGTTTTACCGATGTGGCCAAGTGGCTGGGCTTTACCGAAACTGCCAAAAAACTGAATCTGGAGGGCTTTCAGGCCGAAATATACGGCTTGCTGGTTGAACCCACCCGGCTGCACCTGGGCTTGATTTTTGCCATTATTATGGCCCTTCTGGTGTATATTTTCCTGTGGCGCACCACCATTGGCTACCGCATCCGGGCCGTGGGATTAAACCCCCACGCCTCTCGATACGCCGGCGTTAACGTTAAACGCTACATGGTGCTGTCGATGACGTTGAGCGGCGCCTTTGCCGGGCTGGCCGGGGCCGTCGAAATTGTTGGCCTGCACCACCGCATGTTCGAACCGCTGGCGGTCTCGGCGGGCTACGGATTTACCGGGATTGTGGCCGCGCTGTTTGGCAAGCTGCATCCGCTGGGGTTGATCCCTTCCTCCATTCTGTTTGGGGGGCTGCTGGTTGGCGGCGATAAAATGCAGCGGGCGGTGCAGGTGCCGCAGGTATTTGTGACCATGCTGCTGGGCCTGGTGGTTATTTTTGTGGTCAGCAGCGAAATCTGGTCTCGCAAGCGAGCCAACCGCAGGGTATCCGTCAATACCGAATCTGAAGGAGAAGAATAATGGCAGAACTTGGCTTTTTGGCAATTCTGGTGGGCATCGCGCACTCTGGTATCCGGCTGGCAACGCCCTATCTGTTTGCCGCCATCGGTGAGACCTTTGGACAGCGTTCCGGCGTACTCAATTTGGGGGTGGAAGGTATGATGCTGATGGGCGCTTTCAGCGGTTTTTACGCGGTATTTACCACCGGCAGCCCCTGGCTGGGTTTGTTGACCGCGGCCTTTGTGGGCGCGTTGATGGGGCTGGCCATGGCCTTTGTCAGCGTGACTCTCCAGGCCGAACAGGGCATCAGCGGCATTGGCTTTTTTATGTTCGGACTGGGGGCATCCAGCCTGCTCTTTAAAACAATGATTGGCTCTGTAGAGGGCGTGGACGGTTTTTCCGAGCTTCATTTCTGCCTGCCCAACGGCTTCTGCCTCAGCGAGATTCCGGTCATTGGCCAGATTTTTCTGGGCCACAGCATTTTGGTGTACGGGGCCTATTTGATGGTGCCCATTGCCTGGTACGTGCTCAACAAAACCACCTGGGGCCTTAACATTCGGGCGGTGGGGCAAAACCCGCAGGCCGCCGATACGCTGGGTGTCAGTGTCGCTTTTGTGCGCTACTGCACGGTAACGTTTGGCGGAATGATGGCCGGCATTGCGGGCGCATCGCTTTCCATCTCGATGCTGAATATTTTTCAGGAAGGTATGACCAACGGCATTGGATTTATCGCCGTGGCCCTGGTTTATTTTGGCAGTTGGACTCCGGTGGGGGTGCTGATTGGGGCGCTGCTGTTCAGTTTGGTCAACGCCCTCCAGTTGTGGGTGCAGGTGTTGGGCCTCAACCTCCCCTCTGATGTGGCGGTGATGCTGCCCTACCTGCTTACCATTTTGGCCTTGGCCTTCCCCTTCCGGCGGGCGTTGCAACCCGCTGCGCTCACCCGACCATTTGAACGCGGGGAAAATTAGAAATCAGGAGTTAGGGGTTAGGATTTAGGAGTTAGGAAAGGTGATTAGCTTTTCCCTAACTCCTAACTCCTGCCCCCTAATCCCTTAACGCAAGGAGGAACACCAAAATTAGAAAAACCATTGCAAAGTACAAAACTTTACACTTAATAATTTTTACGGAGGAGAAACAATGAAAAAGCTGTTCTGGATAGTTACGATGTTGGCCGCAATGGCCCTGGTAGTTTCCGGCTGCGGCGGGGCAGCAACGCCCGCCCCGGCCCCGCAACAGCCGGCTGCTGCGGAAGAAGAAGCCCCCGCCGAAGAAGTCCAAGAAACCCCCGGTGGACACGCAAAAGAAGAAGCACCCGCCGAAGAACACAGCGCCGAAAGAGGATTCGTTC
>CAYWSS010000593.1:0-4032 GCA_964460505.1 uncultured Caldilineaceae bacterium
GCTTCGCCGGATTCATCCATCAGGCCAACGTGCAGGGTGGCATCGGCCTTTAGTGGCTGCTCAATTTGCCAAAACAGGTTCACGGGCAGCTCATCACCGGCGATAACCGGCAACCGGGGCAGGCCCGCCCCCACTAAACTTAAGGAGTCGCCCAGTGGTCGGGCAATACGAGTTGCGCCATCAGGTAAATAAAACAAAGAAAAATCCTTGCTGCCCACCGTCACCAGTTCATCGCCGGGATGCAGGGTGAACAGAAGTTCACCCCCGGTCACTGCCGGGGCGTTGGTGTAAATACCAATTTGCAATTGGTACTGCCCCGGCGGCATCCCGGGCGGCAGGTAAATTGAGCCTCGCTCGCGCAGGATTTCGCCCTGCCGCCACGCCGCCACCGGCGGATTTCTGCCACTTTCTACAAGCTGGGTCTGCCCTTCTGCCCAAATGCGGTCCTGGCCATCGACCAGCCGGAAGAAAAACGGCTCGTCCGGTTTTTTTCCCAGATATTCCCAAAACAACTCAAACAGCAGGTTTTCGCCCGGGGGCAGGGGAAAATCGCCCGTTGTCCACTGCCAGGCCAACAGCGAAGCGATACCGGTGTAGGTTTGATCTGCCACGTAGTGATCAATGCCCAAACCGGGAAAAATCCAGGCATAGTCGATGCCGTTGAGAGTAATTACCTGTTTGGGAGGAGCGTGGTCAAAAAAATAATCAAACATAATATCATCAGGAAAGCGGCGTTGAACCTGATTAATATAGAAAATCACAAAGTCCCCGGCCAGGGCTTTTCCCTTTTCTTTGGAGTAGCTGATAGACGGCCCGTAATAAAACGGAGCAAAGGTCGATTCGTACCAACTGGAAACGCGATTTTGCATGGGGCTGATTTCGGCGTTAAGGTAGTCTGCCGCCAAATCCATGCCTTCTCCCCAGCCAACGGTAACGTATTTTTCGGCATTTTTTGCCCCGCCCAGCAGCGGGTTGAAATAGGTAAAATAGTAGGGGTAGCAGGCAGCCACAAGATAACCGTTGAAAAGAATGATTATCCCCAGCAGTGGCGCCAGGCGGGCCGCTTGATGTTTGGCAGGAATTTTGATTAGCCCCAAAAAATAATCAACCAAAACCACCAGGCCCCCGGCGGCAATGATGTTAAGCCAGGGGTAGGCCGGCAGAAAATACCGGTCCTGCTTTTTTTCGCCCACGGTCATCAACAGGTAGTAGCCCAGAATAAACAGCAGAAACAGGGGCAGGTACGAAAAAAATGATGAATAGTGAATGATGAATGATGAATTTTTGCCGGTTGACGGCTGGCGCTTTGGCCCGCTTTTTTGATTAAACAGGTTAGCGCCCCAGACCACCAGGGCGCTGGCTGCCCCCAGCATAACCAGCGGCGATGTTCTAAAGAGCCAGGTGACGGGGTAGAATAATGCGCCGGGGTCTTTTGAGACTTCGCCCAGAAAGAAGTTTCCCTTGGCGTGCCCGCCGGTGGCATATTTGCTGCCGGCAAAAAATACCATGCTGATGGTTTCCAGGGGCACAACCCACATTGCCGGCCAGAAAATAAAGACAACCGCCACCGAAACGGCAAACCAGAGCAATCCATCGGGGAGGGTGCGCTTGAGCAAACGGGAGACAAGGGTTGGCCCGCGCCCGGTTGCGTTTTCCCGGCTCCACACTTCCTTTGTCGTAAACCAGACTCCGGTGAGCGCAATAAAAGGCATCAGATACAGCGCCGGGCTTTTGCTTAAAAACCCAAATCCGGCCAGCGCGCCGGAGGCCAGCAGCCATTTTCGGCTACTATTTTGCCCCCAGTAAATAAACGCCGTAAGCACCGACAGGCTCATAAATGTGGTACTGAGCGCATCGTGGTGAAGTACGCGGGAGAGAGCGATATGAAACGGGTTGAGCGCCAGCAGCAACGCGCCAACCAGCGCAATGCGCCCGCCTGTTAACCGGCGCAACAGCCAGAATACCGCCACCACCCAAACAGAAGTGATGATCACAGTCCCCAATCGAACAGGGGCAATCAGGCTGGGGTCCAGGGGGTTGGTGGAAACACCCACCACATAATTGTGCAGCGTTTGTTGGGGGCCACTGGCCAGCCAGGAGAGTACCAAACCAAAACTGCCGGTCCACATGGTGGTTACACCGGGATGGCCGGTGCGCAGCGTACAGGCCAGCCCTTTGGCAAATTCCCAGGCCTCGACATCGGTTAAACATTGGTACGAGGAGTTGGTTATGCCGGCCAAAAAATTCCGCGAACGATCGGCCCACAGAAATTCATCAGGGGTTAAGAAGCGTCCCAGGTCTGGTAAGCGGGGGATAAATGCCAGCAAAAAAAGAAAAACAGAAATCACGAAAGCGCGAATGGGGGGAAGTAGTTCAAAATTTGCTTCCGGGCTATTTTGCGGCTCCTGCATTATGGTGTCTCCAAAAGAGTTAATTGAGTTTGCTTGCGGTTAGGTGAGTTTAATGAGTTGGGGTACTACAGTATTACCCCGCAAGATTTACGTTACACTTTGTGACGAGAATTACTCATTACCCGTAACTACTTGCCTCTCGTTCCCGGCGGTCTAATTGAAACGGGGTTTCTCCGGCAGGTGTGTTCCCAAACTGGGCTGCGAAGCGTGGGAACAAAAGAAAATCACCATTCCTTAATTCCGCATGGGCATCTCAGGCCTCCAGCCTAACTGCGTAAAAAAATCAGACTCGCAGGTAGAGGGAATGGTACAAATTCAGTGAACCCGTCAAAATCGCGCTCGGGCCGGTCTCTTGACCGCGCCCGCTTAGGTGGCTCGGCCGGAGACCGGCCACAGCACCGGGTTTACTGAACCTGTACAGGGAATGAGTATTTCCGTGACATATGCTTGAACAGTCTTCCAATCCAGATGGCTGGCCACCGAAACCCGATGGTGCCCATCCTCCACAAAATAGACATCGCCCACTTCATAAACTTCGATGGGGGGAATGCCCACGCCGGTCACCGCCAGGGTGTAGATGTTTCGCCAACGTTCTTTATTTCGCTTGTCTGCCAAACGGGGCAAAAAATGGCGGGTAAAATCCTTGTATCGCCCGGCGCTGCCGACAATTTTCTTGACCGGAATATCCTGTAGGCCCCTATCAGCAAACTGGCCCAGGCCCAGTTTGGAAATTGTCTCGTTAAACGAAACCAGGTAGGCGTTGTGATGCGTAAATAAACTTCGCACCACCTCCCAAAAAGCCCGGTGGCTGGCCCGGTTGAACTCATTTTCACTTTGAATGTAGTTGAGCATTTTAACATCCACGACAAACATCTCCTGGTAAGTTAAGGGGTCTACCCCGGAACGATAGCAGAATTCTCTTTGATGGTTGATAATACGATGCTGGTTACGGTACGGGTGACGTGGGCGCTACAACGAATACGCTCAATTAAATTCTCCAACTCCTTGGGAGTGGAAACACAAATCTTTAAAACATAACAATCTTCGCCGGCCACCCCGTGACATTCCAACACGTCCGGTTCGGTCTGGCAGACATCGCGCACGCTGTTTTTCGACTTGCCGTAATCTTCCTGCCCGGATGAACCCACACTTAGCCGAATGTAGGCCGTAATCGATTTATCCAACAGGCCGGCATCAACCAGCGCTACGTAGCCCTTGATTATGCCCTTACGTTCCAACTTCTTCACCCGCTCATGAACCGTGGAGGCTGTCAGCCCAACCTGCCCGGCAATGGCTGCGTTTGATATCCGGGCATCCTGCTGGAGCAGCGTAATAATTTGCCGGTCTATTTCGTCAATCATTCGGTATTTTCCTTGATTTTCCATAAAATATCCTGATATTTCATATAATACAGAATATATTACGACAAAAATAAAATTTTATCAACATCCAATTTGCTACTGTTTGAGGAGTCCAATTTTGCCGGAATACATCCAATATATGATACTTAGTAATGAGAATTAATTAAGTTGTGCATTTGAGCAGTAAAAAAATGGTGAATGGTAAATTATAAATGGTGAATGGTAAATTATTGCCGGGAAAAGCTGTCTTGAGCGTAACT
>CAYWSS010000594.1:0-4026 GCA_964460505.1 uncultured Caldilineaceae bacterium
AGGTGGCTCGGTCGGAGACCGGCCACAGCACCGGGTTTACTGAACCTGTACCTTTCCGGGCATCAGTTGAATGGCTGCCCTTTTTTGAACCTTATCCGGGTGGATGTATAATCAGCATCATTATGAAGGCAATTGGCGTGGATATTGTTGAAACTGAACGGGTAGACCAAAGTATCAAGCGTTTTGGGGATCGTTTTTTACGGCGCGTTTACACCAAGCAGGAATTGGCCTACTGCAATGGGCGGGTCGGTTCACTGGCGGCTCGGTGGGCCGCCAAAGAGGCCGTGGCCAAAGCATTTGGTACCGGCATTGGCGATGTTAGCTGGCAGGAAATTGAGATTGTCAACGATGACCTGCGGTGCCCCTTTGTGCGGCTGCACGGTGCCGCTGCGGAATTGGCGGCTCAAAGCGGCATTTCCGGGTTTGCCGTCAGCTTGTCGCACACTAAAGAATACGCGGTTGCTTTTGCGGTAGCCGAGTAGCAGCCCTGCTACTTTTGAACCTCAAAATTTTCTCCCTGGCCACCCGTTAAATCCACCAGAATCTCCTGCCCCTCAAAGCCGTGAATATTACATTTGGCCCGGACAATGACTTGTGTCATATCCAAAGGAATTTTGACCTCGCTCTGGCTGCGGGTAAAGGGTTGTTCTGTGTCGTGCGGGTGGAGCAGAACCCGCTCGGCCAGCACGTTTCCTTCCAAATCGACCACTTCCCACAAATCTGCATAGTGATCCCCGCCTTCGTCATTATGACGGACGGTGGTGTCAAACCGCCACGTGTCTTCAGCAGTTTGTACGGCTTTTACAAACGTCACCTGCGCATAATTTAAATCGGGATTAAAGGCCGGCTGGACTGGTTCCGGTGCTGGGGCAGATGTTGCCGTGGCTTCTGCAATGGGTGCATTTGAAGGGGTACTGGTTGGTAGAACCGTTTCGGTTGGAGCGGGGAGCGGGGTGTGCGTCGCGGCAACTTTTGCCTCAGGCGTGGATGCATTACAGGCGGTAGTCATCACCTGTATCAGCAGCCATAAAACGAGCGCTCTTAGCCTCATTTGCGTCTCCTTTAATCATTATCCAAAAACGTTCCATCAGCATCAAATAACAGCCATTTGTATTTCATTGACGTTGGTTACACCCCTAACTGACCGATTCGTTGTCTGCGATGAGTTTATCCGTTTGCGCTTTTTGAAATGCCCGTACTTTTTCCGTGCGGCCCAGAATTTTGGCGGCCAGCAGGGCGGCGTTGGCCGGCTCAAGCGTGAGCGCGGGCGTAACGCCGGAAGGCATCCGTATGCTGGAGAAAATATCCGCGCCGCCAAAGGTATCGGAATAGGGCGGGCAGGCAATGACCGGGGCCACCACGTGGGCATCCACCAGCCCGCTGAGGGCGTTGCTGCGTCCGGCCACGGTGATATACACCTTCGGCGACGGATCGGCTTCGTACTGCTTCAGCAAACTCAGGAGATGCCGCGCACTTTTGTGCGCGGACGAAATATTCAATTTGTACGACAATTCAAATTTTTCCAATGCCGCCGTAATTTTTTCCACGTGAGGCATATCCGATTTTGATCCCATAAGTATGATGACATCAGACATTGTTTTCTCCTCAACTCCCCAAACTCAATCTTATTTGTTCCTCCGCCGGATATTCTCCCGGCTCAAATGTTTTTCCGGTGAGCATTTCAAACAGTTGCTGATAACGCAAACTGGCTTTTATGGCCAAATCGCTGTCCCAGGCGGGCGGTTCACCATCGCCACGATAGCCGCGCTCGGCGTACCACAGCCGGATGAATTCCTTGTCAAAATTCTCCGGCTCCTGGCCGGCTGCCCGCCGGGATTCGTGGCTGCCGGCCTTCCAGAAACGGCTGGAGTCGGGGGTATGAACTTCGTCAATCAGCACCACTTCGCCGCCGGGCAATCGCCCGAACTCGTATTTGGTATCGACCAGTATCAGCCCCGCTTTGGCTGCAATTTCCTGCCCCCGCCGGAAAATTTCAAGGGCCGCGGCCTGCACCTGATCCCACGTGGCCCGGTCGAGCAGCCCCTGCTCAACCACCTCGTCGCAGGTGAGCCGTTCATCGTGGCCGGTGGGGCCGCCTTTGGTGGTGGGGGTAATAATAGGCTCCGGCAGCTTCTGGTTTTTTTGCAACCCCTCCGGGAAGGTATGCCCGTAAATTCCGCGCTCGCCCAGGCTGTAACGATACCACAGCGCGGTTTTGGTGACACCGGTAATGTAGCCTCGCACAATTACCTCCACCGGCAGCGCTTCGCATGGGTGAGCCACGGTTACGTTGGGATGCGGTAGATCAATTATGTGATTGCCGATGACATCGGCAGTTTGCTCAAACCAAAAGGCCGATAGCTGGGTGAGCACCTGCCCCTTAAAAGGGATCACGCCCAGCACCCGGTCAAAGGCCGATAGCCGGTCGGTAGTGATCAAAATCAGCTCTGCCCGGCCGTCCTGTTCGCGCCGGTAGATGTCACGTACTTTGCCCTGAGTTTTTGGCCCCAGTTCGGGAATGTCCACGCCGGTCAGCGCCAGCGGAACCAATGGTTTGAGGGTTTCTTCGGTTAACATTTTACAGTTGCTCCATTTGATTCTGTTTTAGTTGATTTCGGACCCAGGCCAGGGCATCACCCGGCGTGCCAATGCGCAAGCCGGACTGAATTGCCACAGCGGGGTCATCGATAAAATGTTTGCGATTAAGCGTAACCAGATAAAATGTTTGCGCCTTTATGGCCGCCACGACAATGGGAACATCGGCCTGGTGAGCAATAATGTCCAGATGAGGCTTGATTTCTGCCGGGGTGGGGGTGGGGAGAATACGCAGGTTCGTGCTGCGCAGCGCTTCCCGGCAGGCAGGTATGGCGCGAGGCATTTTGCGGGTAACGGCACGCTCCGTTTCAACAATAACCTGCTCGGATATAGTGATGGTAATCATCCTGGCTTCGGCCAAAAGTAATAATGCGCGCGACGCGCCGGTCCGATGAAACCACGCCGGCAAACAGGGCGCTGCTATCCAAAAACAGGTCAGGGATTGACATAGTGATCTTTGTAGTAGTCTTGCCGTTCTTCGTTCAGTAGTTGCAGCATCTCTTCCAAATTTACGTCTTCGTCGGCCATTATCCGGCCTACTTCATCCCCATATTCGGCCAATTTAGAAGTAGCTGGTTTAAGTACCAGTGTCCCGTTGCCCAGGTCAATTAACGTAAATACATCACCTTCATTAAATTGGTACTGCCGTCTCAATTCCACGGGTAGCGTGATTATGCCTTTTTGTCGCAGTTGAATAGTTATTGAACTCATAATTTGTCCCCTGAGAAGAAAATCCGATTTTCCTCCTTAATTATAGCCTCGCCTGATTGAATATCAACCCGTATAAACGTTCAACGTTGTAACGTTAAATGTTGGCTGCATATTTTACACCCGCCTCAAACAGCGGCAAGCCCAACTGCCCGCCTTCGCCGCGAGTCCAGCGCGGATGCTGCCAGGGCGCAATGTGATCTTCCGGGTGGGGCATCAGCCCCAAAATGGTGCCGGTGCTGTTGCAAATTCCGGCGATGTTTTCGGTTGAGCCGTTGGGATTGGCCGGATAGTTGCCGCCGTCGTAGCGCAAAGCTACGTGCGACTCGGCCAAATCTGCGTTAACCGCAAAACGCCCCTCGCCGTGGGCCACCGGGCAGTAGATGGGCTTGGTCAGGTCGCGGGTAAAAATGCAGGGGGAGTTGGGGTTTGGCAGGAGGGTGACCCAGCGACACTCAAACAACTGGCGTTGATTGTGGGTCAGGGTCACGGTTCGGGCGGAAACCTCAAACGCCTGGCTCCGGGGATTGGGCAGCAGCCCGGCCTTGACCAGCGCCTGAAAGCCGTTGCAAATGCCCAAAATTGGCTTGCCGGCTTCCACAAACCGGGTCAGGTTATCGGCTAAATCGAGCGTCAAATCGAGGGCCAGCCGCTGCCCCGCCCTCAACGCCTCGCCGGAGGACAAGTCCCCGGACACACTCAGCATCTCGTACACGGGCGGCG
>CAYWSS010000595.1:0-4023 GCA_964460505.1 uncultured Caldilineaceae bacterium
TGACAAGGATGGCGCCTATTACCAGGTTTGGTATGCTTTGCAAAGCGGCGGCCCATACACGGCGGCCGGCACCACCGCCGACAAATCCGCCGACAGCTACACGGTGACGGGACTGGAGCCGGCGACGCCATATTACTTTGTGGTAAATACCCACACGCCGGCAGGTTTCTGGAACCAGAATGCCATCACCAGCACTTTTAGTAATGAGGTCACAGCAACTACGCTGGTGCCGCCAGACCTGAGTATTGTCAAAACCGTAACGCCTGAAAGCCCCGGTCCCGGCGACCCTATCACCTACACCCTGACCTTCTCCAACGCAAGTGGGATCACGGCCACGGGTGTAATTATTACCGATATCATCCCAATCAGTGTAACCAACCTCAGCGGGGTGAGCAGCGGGGTGAGCATTACCGATACCGGCGCGGCCCCCGATTTTGTCTGGCAGGTGCAGGATTTGACCGCCGGTCAGAGCGGGGCAATTACCATTACCGGGCAATTGAATAGCGGCCTGGGTGCGGGACTGATCACCAATACGGCCGAAATCACGTCAACTACATTCGATTCGGCTACAAGCAACAACAGCGCTTCAGCCACTGTTACGGTCACACTCCGGCCCGTTCTGGAATTGGCCAAAACGGTAGATCGCACCGATCCCTCGCCGGGAACACTTATCACCTATACCCTGGTGGCGACCAACACCGGCGCGGTCAACGCGTTTAATGCGTTTATCTCCGATACCCTGCCGGCGGAATTAACCTTTGCCGGGCCGGTCACACTACAGGGCGCAACCGGAACCGTGGCCTTGAATGCCGGGGATTTGCCCCTGCTGGCCAGTAATCTGACCCTGGTCCCCGGCCGGCAGATTACGGTTACTTTCCCGGTGACGCTCAACGGCAGCGTAGCGAATGGTGCCATAATCAATAACACGGCAGAAATCAGCAGCAGCACTGCCTCCGCGCCGGGGGTGGACTCTCAGGTGATTATGGCCGTGCATCGCCCGGACCTGTTGATTTCCGGCCTCAACGCTGCCCCACTCAGCGTCTGTCAGGGCAAGTTGGTAAACGTTCAGTTTACTGCCCAAAATCAGGGACAGTCGGATGCCGGCCCTCACCGGCTTTTCTATTACGATGATGCCGGCCCCACCGGCTTCGGCGCGCAGGTTGGCGCCACCACGCTGCCCGGCCTGGCCGCCGGTGGCCTGAGTAACTTCGACCTGCCGTATCCGGCCGCTACGGCCGGCGCACGCTATTTTAAGGTTCTGGCCGATGCTGAGGGCGCGGTCAGCGAGAGCAACGAGCTGAACAACAGCGCCGTGGTTTCCTTTACCGTGTTGGCCGACGAAGCCCCCTCCGGCAGCCTGGTGATTAATAACGGCGACGACTACACCAACAATCGCACCGTTAACCTGTCTATTTCCGCCGGCGATTTGACCGGCACCTGCCAGACCAGCGTAAACGAGATGCGTTTCTCGTATAACGGCCTGGTTACCGCCTGGGAACCCTACGCCGCCAATAAATCGATCACGCTGCTGGCAATTGACGGCGATAAAGTGCCGGTCTCGGTGCAGTTCCGTGATGAGAATGACAATACGAGCATTTTCTTTAGCGATAACATTATTCTTGACGATGTCGAGCCGGAAAGCCAGGTTACAGCGCCCAACGGCAACACCACCGCCACCAGCTTCACCGTTCGCTGGAGCGGTCAGGACGTGGGCGGCGGCGTTAAGGATTTCGATATCCAGGTGCAGGACAATAGCGGCGTTTGGGTCGATTGGCAGGTTAACACCATCGCTGCCCACGCCCAATTTAACGGGGCGCAGGTGGGCCACACCTACTGCTTCCGCTCTCGTGGCGAAGATGTGGCCGGCAATGTGGAAACATACCCCGCAGGCAACGGCGACGTGTGCGTGACGGTGCAAACCCCGGTACCGGGTACAGATTTAACCATCACCAATGTTGAGTTTACACAGGGCATCCAGACCCCCGGCAACAACACGCCGCTGGTTACAAGCCGGCCGCTGCTGGCCCGCATTACGCTGGGGCTGGGCGGGGATACCAGCCCCATTGCCAACGTAAACGCCCGGCTGCGCGTCTTTAGCAATAGCGTTGAATTGACCGGCTCCCCGTTGGCGGCGGAGAACGGGCCAATTACGGCCATTGCCAACCCAAACCCCAACACCGAAACCGACCTGCTGCACTTTAAGCTGCCGGCTACCTGGCTGTCGGGCGAGTTGAAATATTACGCCGAGGTTGACCCGGCCAACACCATCGCTGAGAGTGACGAAAGCAACAACCGCTTCCCGGCCACCGGTTTTGAAACCATAAACTTTACTGAAACCAGCAACCTGGAGGTGACGGTTGTCCCTATTATTTGGGAGAAAGACGGCCAGACCCACACTGTACCCATTGGCGACCTGATTGGTTTCCTGGGCTTTGTCAAGCGCACCTACCCGCTGGCCGATATCCGGCTGCGGATTCATAGCTCGCACCGGGTGAGCGGCTCCAACATTAATTGGGCGGCGCTGCTGGACGAGGTTGAAGCTATTCGCCGGAGCGAACTGCCCAACCCGGACACCTACCAGAAATATTACGGGCTGATTCCCTATCCGTTTGCTTCTTACAGCGGCGTGACCGGCATTGCCTTCAAACCGGGGCAAACAGCCATCGGCTTGAACCTGCCGGCCGGCACCTCCGGTGGCGATGCCGGGGAAGTGGCCGCCCGTGGCTTGGCCCACACCTTCAACCGGGAGGCGGTAGCCAGCAGCCACAGCGGGTGCAGCAACCCGGCGGTGACGGACGCCAACTATCCCTACAGTGAGGGCATCATTAATTATGCCGGTTGGGATTACGCCTTTAACCGCGTGATCTCAGACACCAACCACGACTTTATGACTCGCTGCGACAACCTGTGGATTTCTGATTACACCTACCGGGCCATTCAGGGGCAGCTCGAGACTTCGCTGTCGGCGCTGTATTTACAGATGATGGCTTTGGGCGATGATGGCTTGCTCATTAATGGACAGGTCAGCAACAACGGTTCAGCCGGCCGGCTTGGAAACGTTTTTGCCTTGAGCAATACCGTAACCACCAACAACTTCAGCGGCGGCGAATTCAGGGTGGTGCTGGTAGACAACACCAACACCGAGGTGTATGTCCACACCTTTGACCCGACAACGTTCAGTGAGGGCGGCCTGGGGGGTGGCAGCACCAACTTCAGCTTTGTGCTGCCGGTGGTATCAAATCTCAGCCAGGTGCGGCTCTATTATCAACAAACGCTGCTCGATACGTTGACCTTGGGCGTTGAGCCGGCTCTGAATATTACGTCAGCCATCCCCGGCACAATGCCCGCCAATTACACCCTGACCTGGGCGAGCGTCCCAACCGGGTTGGCCTACTTTGCGCGTTTCTCGCCGGATAACGGCAGCACGTGGGTTACGCTCAGCCCCTCAATTACAGAGACCAGCCTTGAGGTAGATATCTCCACCTTGCCCGGCACCAGTGCCGGTATCTTTGAGGTGGTGGCCGGCAGCGGCCTGAATAGTAAGAGCGCCCGCACCCCGCCGTTCACAATTACCGCAAAAGGGCCGCAGTTGGCTATTATTGGTTTAACCAATCTGGATGTTTTTAAGCCGGGTGAGTTGGTTATCCTGTCCGGCCTGGGCTACGATTTTGAGGACGGCGCCCTGGCCGGCAGCCGGCTTATCTGGAAATCGGACAAAGATGGCGTGTTGGGAAATGGCAGTACCCTGTTTGTTGATAACCTTTCGGCGGGGCAGCATATAATTACGCTGGAAGCCACCGACAGCGAAGGCAACACCGGCCAGGTTCAAACCATTATTGAAATTGGCGGCGGCCCCAGCGCTGTTTATCTGCCGTTGGTTATCAAATAAAAAGGAAGCGCGATGATCCCCAGCAGGATGATAAAATATAGGGCTTATGTTCAGTACAAGTGACCGGTACTTTAGGAAGGGTGTGTAAATAACTTGTGCATTTAGGAATGGCGTTTAAGCCTTAAGCAACTGTC
>CAYWSS010000596.1:0-4022 GCA_964460505.1 uncultured Caldilineaceae bacterium
AGTGTTCGACATCTTATTGACCCCTACATAATTCGTGCAATTTGTGGCAAATTCTCTAACTGAGCTTCCGGGAAGGTTTGTCGGGTAACGAATAATTATCATTAGAGATATTACCCGCTCGTAGTCAGCCTCGAAGCGATAGCGGAGTGACGTTAGACAACCGAAGGTCCACCGCGCTGCGTATCTGACTACAAACATTTTATACAAGGAGTAACGTTCCAATGACCAATGAAACAACTCAAAACACCCTGATCATCATTAACGATGGCCCCTACGGCAACGAGCGAGCCTACAACGCCCTGCGTCTGGCCCTGAACCTGGTCAAACGCCCGGAAACAACCGTGCGGGTTTTTCTTGTGGGTGATGGGGTGGCCTGCGCCCGGCGGGGCCAAAAAACGCCTGACGGTTTTTACAATGTTGAGCGCATGCTCAAGTCGCTGATCCGGCGGGGAGAGGTGGCCGTTTGAGGGAGCTGTCGTGAGGCTCGCGGGTTCGAGCCTAAAGATTTGCTTGAGGGCGCGCTCCCCGGTAGTATGGATATGCTGGGCGAATGGACGCTGGCGGCGGATAAAGTAGCCGTGTTCTGATTTTGGATTTTTTTCAATCAAATGTCTGAAATTATGTATAAGGAGGCAACCGATTATGGGTGGTAAAACAATTCTCATTTTAGGGGGCGGCATCGGCGGCATTGTGACCGCCAATGGCCTGCGCGAGCGTTTGAGCGAAGAACATCGCATTGTAGTGGTGGACAAACGGGCCGAGTATCTTTTCACTCCCTCGCTGCTGTGGCTGATGGTCGGCCGGCGGCAGTCAAAACAACTTACCAAAGATTTGCGCCGCCTGCTGCATCCCGGCATTGAGGTGAAACAAGCCGCCGTGGAAGAAATTAATCCTGACCGGGCCGTGGTTCGGGCCGGTGACGAAGAGTTGGCCTACGATTACCTGGTGGTGGCTCTGGGGGCCGACCTGGCTCCCAAGGCCATGTCCGGTTACGCCAAAGCCGCCCACAACTTCTTTGACCTGGACGGAGCCGCCGAATTGTGGCCGGCTTTGCAACGCTTTGAAGGAGGGCGGGTGGCGGTGCTGGTCTCTGCGATGCCCTACAAGTGCCCGGCAGCGCCCTACGAAGCGGCTATGCTCATCGAAGACGCGCTGCGTCGCAAAGGTATTCGCCATCGCTGCCAGGTGAAGGTCTTTACCCCGGAACCCCAACCGATGGGCGTGGCCGGGCCGGATATGGGGGTAGCTGTGGTGGGGATGATGGCGGCCAAAAACATCGGCTTTCATCCTAATTTGCCCCTGGAGCGCATTGATCCTGCTGAAAAAACCCTGGTCTTCCAAAACGGGCGGCAGGAGCCGTTTGATTTTCTGGCTGCTGTGCCGCCGCATCGCCCGCCGCCGGTGGTCAAAGCGTCATCCCTGGCTAATGAGGCGGGCTGGATTCCGGTTAACAAACAGACCCTCCAAACCCGCTTTGAGAATGTCTACGCCATTGGCGACGTGACGGCCATTATCTTGAAGAACGGCTTGCCCTTGCCCAAGGCCGGCACCTTCGCCCACGCCGAGGGCGAGGCGGTAGCGGCCCGTATCGCCGCCCAAATCGGTGGAAGCGTACCCCAGACCGAGTTTGATGGGGTGGGCTACTGTTGGATTGAAGCGGGGGGCGGTTCGGCGGGGTTTGCCAGCGGCCAGTTCTACGCCGAGCCAAATCCGGCGGTTGGCCAACCGCGTTCCGGACGATTTTGGCACTGGGGTAAAGTGATGTTCGAGACTTACTGGATGGGTGAAGGGCTCCGGCGCAGCGTCGCCCGGTCGGCGTTAAATCTGGGGAGCAAAATCTTTGGCATTCCGGCCTCGCTCTAACTCAACCCTGCCGGCGCAGACACAAAGCAGGGTACGACGAGCACCCTCTTTACATACTTAGATTTGTTGAGACCGTTTTGACCCGTATCCCGCCCACGCCGCCCAATCACCGGCGGGTTGTTGAATTAAATGAAGCCGGGCTTTGGCCGGATGAAGACCCTGCCAATCTTGAAACCGGCGCTAATCATTGTGCAGTAGCTTAAAGGAAGTAATCATAGAGTGCAGACTTAAGTCTGCCAATACTCCAAATCGTGGATTATAACCCCCACTCCAGCTACTATTTTATACGGGGAACCGAACGGTTAGGCTTGAGATTGGAGCAAATTGATGCCGCAACCCCCAACCTTTATCCCCCCTTTGCTTAAACACAAAGATTATCAGGCTCCCTCGGAATTTGCGCCGGAGAATCTGCTGCGCGAGGCCCGGCGGCAAAAACATATTCCAGACGGCACAATCCCGCAAATATGTATCCTGGACCCCGACGGCGATATAGTACGCCAACTGGTTGCAACGGGCCGGGCCACCCGCCATTCCTGCTGGGCCTGCTACCACACCGTTCTTTACCAGTTCTCTTACGAGGGGCTTCAATTCGGCATCATCGGCTGCGCGGTGGGGGCGTCGTTTGCCGTGCTGGTGGCGGAGGAAATGTTCGCTTCCGGTTGTAATCTACTGATTAGCGTGACTTCATCCGGCCAGATTACGTCCAAAGGTGAGCCACCCTATTTTGTGCTGATTGACCGGGCGGTACGCGATGAAGGAACCAGCTACCACTACCTGCCCCCTTCCGACTATGCTACCATCAATCTCGCCTGGCTTGATTTACTGGATAACGCATTTGACGCCTTGCCCGTGCCCGTCTATCGCGGCGCAACCTGGACCACCGACGCCCCGTTTCGGGAAACATCTGTGGCCATTGAGCAGGCGCGTGCTGCCGGGATTTTAGCGGTGGAAATGGAAGCGGCGGCGTTGTACGCCTTTGCCCAGGCCCGGCAAAAGCCTATAGTCTGTTTTGCGCACGTCACCAACCAGATGGGCAACATTGAAGGTGATTTTGAAAAGGGGCAGGATAACGGCAGCCGGGATGCGTTGCAGGTAATTGCCATAACAGCAAAGACTTTTATTCAGAAACCATTTTCTCTTTCTAAATGGGCCAGATGGTGCGAGAGGCCTTAAATAATACTGGATGATGCTGCGCCGCCAGTTCCGTTCGTTTAATTTTTGGTTTCATCCCAAGTTCAACCAGAGAAATATCAGAGTGAGGCTGGTTAAAAAGCGCGGCCACCGGCACGGTGCCGCGCCAGGCCTGCCCGGCGGTGGAAGCGTGTTGGCTGCCAATTCGGTAGGCTGTCACAATAAAGAACACCAGCCCCACCAGCAGCAAACCGGTCTGCAAAAAGCTCATCAGCCCCGGCAAAAAGGGCGTTCACGGCACATCGCGGGTGCCAAACAGGTTCCAGCCCCAGCCAAAGGGATCGCTCAGCACGGCAATGGCGTAGGAGCCGTTAACAAAAACAAAGCTGAAACTGAAGGCAATCCAGCCGATGAGGCCCAGCGGCACCAGGCTGTAGGCGTAATCGATAAACAGGCGTTTAACCGGCGTTTCCAGCCAGGCTACGGTTTGGGAGAGCGCCGCCGTGAGCCGGAAAAGGCCCGGCAGGAGGAGCAGGTTGATGGCGAGACAAGTTGGAACTCAAACGGACGGAAACAAAGTGTTTCCGCCCTGAATTTGTCAACCTGGAAAATTGAAGCTATAATCTACCGCGTAATTTCAAAAACTCCGGTTGGCTAGTTAGCCGGTTGGTTTTTGTCGAGAAGTACGCTTAACAAGACCTTCAAAAAATAAATTTTGGGGAATCGTCTAATGGTAGGACAGCGGCCTTTGGAGCCGTATATCCAGGTTCGAATCCTGGTTCCCCAGTTGCGGTGGTGATTTGCAAAAAATTAAAAAAAGTATATAATCGCAACACTGCAAAAGTCATCAGGTAAATTAAAGTGACCGGTACTTTTAGGGTCACTGAAAGTTGACCTGTATCTATATTTTAAGTGCCGGTTACTTGTAACCGGCTAAGTTTTGCAGAACTGCATATAATCACCCAACGTAAATGGGGGCGTGGTGTAGTGGTTAACACGCCGGCCTGTCAAGCCGGAGATCGCGGGTT
>CAYWSS010000597.1:0-4016 GCA_964460505.1 uncultured Caldilineaceae bacterium
GCCCGGGGCCGGAATCGAACCGGCACGGTATTTCTACCGAGGGATTTTAAGTCCCAAATCCAGCATTTTCTAAGTTTTTGAATACACTGAATTATTACCCCTGTAACCCGCATAAACACTAGGTTATAGTTAATACAACCTTTACTTAAAGGGACACAAAAGGTACACTACTACCCTGTAATGACCTTTACTAAAACCTTTACTAAACCGGAGCAGGGCCATGCCAAAGACGATCCTTACCGATAGCCCAATCAGGAAAAATCAGACTGAAACACACACCCGCATCAAGGATATTCCAGTGCCGGAAGTTTCAGCGGTGCTTTATGGTGACGCGCACCCTAAAGCTGGACGTGGTTTATATCTGAAGGTTGAAAAGTCCGGTAAAAAATCCTGGACACTGGCTTACTACCGAAATGGAAAGCGGCACCTAAAAAAGCTGGGCGAATGGCCCCGTATGAAACCAGCGGAAGCCCGGATTGTGGCAGGAAATGAGCGCGATGCTTTAAAGGATAAGAACTACGACCCGATACCTGAACGCTGGTCAGAGGCAAAACAAAAGGAGCGCAAAGCTAAAGAGGCTGAACGCCTGGCAAAAAATGAATTGACCCTGGGCGGTTTATTATTGGCGTATATCGAGCAGTTGAAATATGACGGCAAGTATTCAGCCCGCGCCGTCGAGAATAGCTTACGCAAGCACGTTAAACGCACCTTTCCCGATAAATGGAACACGCCAGCCGATGAACTTGTCATGGCAGATTTCAAAGCTATTGTGGGCAAACTGACCAAGGCTGGCCTGCACCGCGAAGCGGCAAAGGTCCGCGCCTATTTGCGGGCGGCATATGTTGCCGGCATCGATGCTGAACGGGATGCTTCGGTTGTCCCACAGTTGCGGAAATTCAAACTCAGCACTAACCCGGTACGTGACCTTAAAGTCATTAAAAAACGGAAAACGCGCCGGGCCGAGCGGAAGGAGCAGGCCGAGGGCACCCGCAAGCCATTACGCAAGCCGCTGACGCTGCCGGAATTGCGCCTCTACTATCAGCGCATCAAGGCCATGCCAGCACCGGAAGGCCCGGTACTGTTATTTCACCTGCTGACCGGCGGGCAACGCATGGAGCAGTTGCGCCGGCTGACCGTGAATGAACTGGATACCGATGAAGATGTTGTCACCTTTTACGATCCAAAGGGCCGAAGGGACGAAGAACGCCCGCATAAAATCCCGCTGATTCCCGAAGCCGTTGAAGCACTGGAAGCCATAGGGCAGGGGCCTAACCTCGTTTCCTTTGATGGTGGAAAAACGCAAGCCGTGGCCTGGGACATCAGCCGGGCAGTAAAGGCCGTTTCTGCCGTGATGCTGAAAGCCGAGGAGATTACCGAACCCTTTACCGGCAAGACCATCAGAAGCACGGTAGAAACCCGCCTGGCTGCCGCTGGCGTGGACATTATCACCCGCGCCTATCTGCAATCGCATGGCCTGGGTGGCGTCCAGGCAACAAGCTACGACTTCCACGACTACATGCCCGAAAAACTGGCCGCGCTGCAAACCCTGTATACGCTTGTAACGGCGCCCGCTGGCGATGTGATACCCATGCGGGGGAGGGCGGAAAAATGAACTTGGCAGACCCGGAAGATTATATTGATGCTGTAGAAGATTTCGTGATTGAGCAGATGGCGGAACATGGCTGGCGGTTGGAAAGTAAGCCATTTAGTAGCTGGCCGATACCGGATGGCTGGCAATACTGTAGTTTACCCGTTGGCAGCGTCGGCGGAAGAGTATTCAAGTGTGAGATTCTTACACGCTGGAGGGCGACTGGACCAGGACCAATGCAGGGCGATGAAACCATGCAGGATTGTAAGAGATTGGAGGCGGTCCTGCATGCTCTGTGGACAGTGAGAGAGGCGTTGGATCATGGCGACGCAACCGCCACACTATCAGCTAAAAGCGCGCTGGAAAACAGTTTGCAGTTTTTTGAGAAGCGACGTAAAGACAGGGATTTGCACATTGCATCAAAACTACCACGCCCCAAGGCTCAAAAGCTACCAGATGTAGTAGCTTTGAGGGCAGAGTTAGATGACATTGCCAATGGTCCGGCCGGGAAGCATGGAGCGGTTGCAATTGTGGCTAGAAGATATGGCGTAACGCCTGATGGAGTACGAAAAGCACTCAAAAAATAGCGAAAAAATAGCTAGCTGTAATTAGCTCTCACCTTATTTTTGAACGCTGTTTACGTTGGTCGTGCCACGCGTTAGAACATAGGTGCCTAGTAACCTAACGATGGAGGCACACATGGCTAACAGAATTGTACAGGTAGCTAAAAACCCTGACCTGATCACCGCCGAAGAGACCGCCGCGAATATCGGTGTCAATCCAAAAACATTACAGCGATGGGCACGCGAGGGCAGGGGGCCGCGCCGAGTCCGAATCGGGGGGCGTTGCTATTACCACAAGGCCAACATTGAAACCTGGCTGGTCGATCAATTCGAAGGTGGCTCGGCATGAACGGCCCGTCCCAAATTGAAAAGTCCGGCACCGGCTGATGAATACAATCAAAAACGCCCCGGCTTTTACGAGAAACCGAGGCGCTAATCAAAACGCGACGCAACATTATTCTAACACCAATCCGGCCGAAATAAGCGCGGCCCTGCAATACATTTCACCGGATCTGGACCGCCATGATTGGATCGTCGTGGGCATGGCGATTCAAAGCGAGTTAGGCGATGGAGGTTTTGACTTGTTTGACTCTTGGTCCGCTGGTGGCCAGACATACGAGCCGCGCGCCGCAAAATCAGCATGGAGATCATTTCAACCAGGCGGCGGTATCACTGTCGCCAGCCTGTTTAAAATGGCGAGAGAAGGCGGATACAGACCGCCGAAGCGGCAAAGCACGAGCGCCGAGGACAAGCGCCGATTTTCCGAATATGCGCGGCAGTCAAAGTGGAAGGCCGCCTTCGACTTTCTACCCATTGAAGTCAGGATTGCAGACATTGCAGCCGAAATGGTGGCGGATGGCAAAACCCTAGGACCGGCTGACCTGGAACGCTTAAAACTGGCCGCGGCACGGATCAGCAACGCCAAGCGGAGCTTGTGCGGTGGCCGCTAAAATCGAAATCCTTGCAGAAAGGCAAGCCGAAGTGGTGCCGCTGGAACCGCCTATAACTTTGGATGATTTCCGCGCACACATGCCAGATCACCGGTATATTTTCACACCTACTCGTGACCTATGGCCAGCCACCAGCGTTGATTCGCGGCTGGATTGGCCCGAAGGCCCGGAGGGCAAGCCGATCAAGCCAAGCCGCTGGCTTGATGCCAACGCGCCTATTGAGCAAATGACCTGGTGCCCGGGTCAGCCGATGACCATCGAAAATAAGCTCATCGATACGGGTGGCTGGATCGACCATTACGGTTGTACTTGCTTTAATTTATATCGACCGCCAACGCTGAAGCCCGGCGATGCTGACAAGGCCGGGCCCTGGTCGGATCATATTCGCCGTGTCTACCCAGAAAATGCCGATCACATTATTCGGTGGCTGGCACATCGTGTACAGCGCCCCGGCAGTAAACTTAATCACGCCCTGGTACTGGGTGGTAAACCTGGCATTGGCAAAGACACACTGATCGAACCGGTGAAGCAGTCAGTCGGGCCGTGGAATTGTAATGAAATCAGCCCTGGCGCAATGCTGGGCCGATTTAACGGATTTGTTAAAAGCGTAATCCTGCGCGTCAATGAGGCCCGCGATCTGGGCGACGTTGACCGCTTCGCTTTTTACGATCACACAAAATCATTGATTGCCGCCCCTCCGGATGTGATCCGCGTAGATGAAAAGAACATCCGCGAGTATGCGATTCCAAACGTATGCGGTGTGGTAATCACGACCAACCACAAAAGCGATGGGCTGTATCTGCCTGCTGATGACCGCCGTCATTATGTCGCCTGGTCTGATTCTGACAGAGAACAATTCGATGAGGACTACTGGAACCGATTGTGGCAATGGTACGGGCATGGCGGTATCGGCCA
>CAYWSS010000598.1:0-4003 GCA_964460505.1 uncultured Caldilineaceae bacterium
ATCCGTTCATTCCACCGTAGGTCCTGCTCTTTCTTGGGCCGGGTTCAGAGCAGGACCTACGGCGGAATGGAAGGATTTTGATGGCGAAAATTGTAAACCTGTCTTTTGCTTCATTTTGGCCGAATGAAACGATGCCAACTTTTCTGGAGTGCTATATTGCAATAAAGTAGCGTATATTCGATGTGTTTTTGGGAAGATGAGTTCGAACTATCAATGCGTCGTGGCAAAATAATGGCTATTACTTCCACCAGTCCTTGTGCGAACGGGGGTCCATAAAGGTACCGGCATCCCTGACGGCAATTTTGATTTCATTGTCCAGAGCTACGCCGAACGACTGGTTGTTTCGTAGGGCGGGCAGGTGGCCGGTAGCGTGCCAGCCGGCGGCATCCATTTGGGCCTGATACAGGGCGATCAGGTTGGGGTCTACACAAATGTTTTCAATGTGAATTACGTAACCCGCACTGACAATGTCTCGCCGGGTGTAGCTCAGGGTGATGCGCTGCGCTTCGGCAAATAGAACCATGGCCTTGAATCCGCCGGGATAAATATCGGGGCCGCGTTCGGGAATAAAAATGCCCTCGCCGGGTGTTGTAGCCAAACCTACCAACGTTACCGGCCAGTAAGTTTCTGCCGGAGGGCCGGGGCATCCGCGCGGGTGTCCACCGCACTGGCTTGAATCCCAAATCCAATCGTTGACCCGGTACACGCTGGTAATTTGCGCCTGCCGGTTGGGTTCAAACAGGCCGTGCAAGCGGGGAGCAAGGTCATCGGTAGCGCCATTGTAGTAAACCTGCTCCAGCGGCGCCCCGCTTGGAATGTATCCCCGCAAGGCCAGGTTTAAATCGCCATGTACGGCATCGGGGTGATCGCGCACTGCGTTTCCTTCAATGGGAATAAGCTTAAACTGCGCCTCCGATTCGGCGGGGCAGACCGCAACTATTTCAGGTTCCGAAGAAGGCGGAGGCGCAACCTGATTGGTCATCGTGTAGGGTTCAACGATGTCAGCCTCATGCACGGTTTCAACCGTTGCCGTCATCGCAGGAGTTGCACCGGTTACTACTTGGGTTAACAACACGGTCACCGTAGCGAAAACTGTCTGTTGCCGCACCGTATCAGATATTTCGCCGCTATCTGTGATGGCTAAGGTGACGGTAACCGGTGGCGTAATTTCATCCGGTGTCCCCCCCGGCCGGCCCTGTTCCAGCACCGTATTTGATGTTTCTTTGGCAACCGTTACTTCGAGCGGGGGCGTGACTGTGGGGGGTTGTGGTGTACCCGTCGGGGCCGGCGCATTGGCCAGCAGGGCCGGGGCTTCTTCTCCGGCGGGCATGAGAGATGACGACCCGGTTTCTGTAAGCGCGGGCAGCCGTTGTGCGGTGTACTCTACAATATCCTTGCAGCTTGAGCCGATTTCGCAATCAGTTGCGCCGGTTTCATCGCCGGCAGCCGTTTTATTTGAAAAAATTGAGGCCCCAATTAACGTGGCGCCGAGCAAGCCCATGGCCACGCCGGTAAGCGCCATAAACAGACTGATGCGTAGAATTATGCGCGTAATCTTAACTTCTCCATTTTAAAGCTGGACACAGAACGGGTGATTGCGCCAAACCGCGCAATCCGTTCGAGTCTGATATAGTGCCGGCAAATTGAAATGGACGCAAATATTCTTGCTGCAAAAATGCGAGGTTTGCACTCGTGACACCCGGGCGCGACGCACCCGTTATTTTGGAAATGTCTGGTGCGTTAGTTGTATTTCCAGGCCCACGGGGTAGCCCGGCCACCAATCTTTTTGAGAACGCGGATCCATAAACGCGCCCTTGTCACGGATGGCCGCCAATACTTCATCGTTCAGGACAGTACCCAGCATTTCATCGTTGCGCAGGGCGGGCAGATGCCCTGTATTATGTTTACCTTCAGAATCGGTTTGGGCCTGGTACAGAGCCAGCAGATTAGGATCAACACAAATGTTTTCCAGATGCACAGAATAACCGTTGACAATATTGGGATCGCGGGTGTAGCCCAACGTAATCCGTTTCTCTTCGGCGTACAAAACCAGCACTTTGTACCCCCCGCCGTAAATGTTCGGGCCACGCTCAGGAATATTAATCTGATCGCCGGCGGTGGCAGATAGCCCCATTAAGGTGACATCCCAATCTGTAATGGGGCCGGCGGGGCAGCCCTCCGGCGCGCCGCAGCCCCAATTCCAATTATTAACACGGTACACGCTGGAAATTCCGGGATAGTTGTTTGGGCTGAACAACCCATCCAGTCTCGGTGCATTGGAATCGGTACCGCCGTTATAGCCTATCAGCGTTTGCGGCGCTGATGTTAAATTATAGCTTCGCAGGCTTAAATTTAAGTCGGCATGAAGTGGCGGCGGACGATTTTCCGGTGATCCCAAGAAGGGAATAACCGTGTAAGAATTGTTCGATGTCAGCGGGCACTCAGAGGGGGGCGATTTAATAATGGCCGGCAAGTACGCATACCAGGTGGCGTTTTCAAGCGTAAACGCGCGAGAATAAATAAACGGGCCGGATTCTCCGGCGTAGTTGTTTGCCCGCACGCTCCAGGTGTGTGTACCATTGGCCGGCAGCAGAACCGATTTTTGGGAGGGAGTGGTTACATAATCAACAAGTGAGCCACCCGGTCTGGTGATGCGCAGGGTGTAATTCATTACCTCGCCCCCGGCATCGGCCCAATCAAAACTAACGAAGGGATTGCCGAAAGTGGCGCCGTTGGCCGGGGTCAGCAACGGGTTTCCGCTAAAGGAGGGGACAGCCTGAACCGTAAATGTGTTGGGAGGCGTAACAAAGCCGCTCACCTGACTGATGGCGTCGTGCGCTTGTACCGTCCAAGAATAGGTGTCACCGGCAAAGCGCTGCGTTGGGGTGTAGGCAGACACAGTACTGGTGAATTCCAAAGTACTGCTCACCCTGGAAATTACCAGCGTGTAGCTGACAATGTCACCGCCGGTGGCATCCTTCCAGTCAAAAAACACTGCCGTGGAGGTGAGCGTTGCGCCATTGGCCGGCACCAGCAGCGAATTATCGGTGAATACCGGTGTGCGGTTTACCGCAACCCCGCTTCCTGCGGCAAGGTTGATTGTTACGAAACCAGCCTCGCTCCGTTCAGTGTTGCCGGCAGGTAAAGCACCGGCAAAAACAAACGTATTCACGCCCGATTGCAGTCCCGACACAACCAAAATAATTCCCAATCCAGTTGCTAACCCCACCCGCGCCAATAATCTCATATCCATTCCTAACGTTTTGAATTCGTTTGTTAAATATCAAGTTGCAGGTTGCAGGGTTGGTATTTTGCGCCCCTGCGCCCCTGCGGTCTTGTTTACCCGCCGGAAAATTTCACTTTGTACCCCAGAGTCTTCAACTTGTCTGCTACTTTTTCCCGGTGATCTCCCTGAATTTCGATAACTTGCCCCGATGCTTCATTTTTTGCCGTGCCGCCGGCACCGCAGAAATTCTTTAATTCTTTGGCCAGGGCTTTCAAGTCGGCTTCAGTTAATACAAAACCGGCTACGACGGTGACAATTTTTCCCCGTCGCCCTTTTTTATCACGCATCACCTTTAGGTTTTGCTGCGGCGGCGGCAGCGATGATCGGGGGCCGGCAGGACGGGCAGGCTGTTTGCGCCGGTCTCCGGTTTTGGTCGAGTAAACCAGTTTGCCTTTTTGTTTGGTCATGTAATTATCCCAATGTTTTAGCTGTTGCCAATAGTAAAATTTACCCACACCACAAAGTGGTGGATCTCTGGTAGTTTGCAGGATCGCTCTATAAAAACGTGTTATCTGTCACAAATTACACTGATTTCGCTGATTTTTGTAATGGTCCGGAATATGTTGCACAAAAACACTTTGCCGAATTGACGAAAGAAACCGGGTAACTACTTAGGCACACACCTTTGTAGCTGCTATAGTAGCGGCCTTTTGCCGTTTTTACCCCCCCCTCAATCCCCCCCGAATCGGGGGGGAAGTTAGAGGGGGGTAAGTAGTT
>CAYWSS010000599.1:0-3998 GCA_964460505.1 uncultured Caldilineaceae bacterium
ATTCAGCTTTTTACCCATTTGTTGCCCACTTTATTAGCTTGATGCGCATGCCCTCCAACTCACCCCTCACAAGGGGGGATTGAGGGGGGTAATCTACGAGCGTACCACAAAATTTGGATCTGCTGAGCCTTAGCCTGAACCTGCAAGGCCATCACCCTGCCGAATAGATGCAATTATACTAAGCACTGGTACTTTTGGAAAAGTGGTTGACAACATATCTTAAAGATGATATGTTGAGAAAGTATCCCCTTTGTTTGCAAATTACGCCGACAGAGAAAAAATCCCCAATTGCGGACAAAGTAAAATAGAAACGCTTAACCTCCCAAAACAGACCAAACTTTTAAGGAGTAAAAGATTGTGAAAAAAGCACTTCTTTTAGTTGCTGGATTGTTAGTGGCAGTTTCACTGGCTTGCGGGTTTAGTGCCAGCACGGCAAATATTTCTGAGGCAAAAATGGCCAAAGACGCCGAAGGTAATGAGCCAACCACAGTATTTGGCCAGGAAGATGCGTTCTATGTGGTGGTCGAGCTATTGAACGCGCCGGACGATACCACGGTAAAAGCGCAGTGGGTGGCGGTTGATGCGGAAGGGATTGAAGCGGGCCTTCAAATTGATGAGGCTGAACTGACCTCCGGCAGTGAAACGCTTCAGTTTGATTTAACCAACGATAAGCTGTGGCCCAGCGGCAAATACAAGGTTGATTTGTATCTGAATGACGAATTGGACCGCACCCTTGAATTTGAGGTGGAAGGCGAAGCTGTTGCCACTGAGCCGGAACCGACCGGCACCCCCGAGCCGGAACCGACCGGCACCCCCGAGCCGGCACCAACCGATACCCCCGAGCCGGAACTGACCGATACCCCAAAAACTTCGGCGGGAGATTCGCTGGGGGGGAGCAGTGCGGATGAGCCAGAGGCAGAGGAAGCAGAGGCTAAACCAACCCCCACGCCCACCGAAGAAAGCGTGCCCAAGGCCCTGCCGTTGCAAGCCGAGGCCTACGTGCATCCGTCCGGAGCCTTTACCTTTGGGGTGCCCAAAGGGTGGGAATTGCACGATGAGGATGAGTTGAGCGGCGCATACGGCGACCGGCAATCGCGGGTTGGGGCGATATTTGTAAATTTCGGTTACGAGATGAATGAGAAGGAGTTGAAAGAATTTATCGACAACTCACTTGATATCATTATCGGCACATTTTCCGAAGATTACGAGGTCGCTTCCGAAAATAATCAACTGGAAGAAAGCGGCTTGTATTACGTGGGAGCATCGTTTGATGCGGGCGATGGCTGGGCCAATATCTTTTATGAGCCGCGGGACACCGTAATTTTTATGTTCTATTTTGCCTCGCTCGACTACGATGCGATGGAACCCACCTGGAGCGCCATCATAGACACCTACGATATTGATGTGGATGCAGCCCTGGCCGTGGCGCCCACAGAAGAGGCTGCCCCTGTTCCTACCCAACCGCCACCCACCAAAGCGCCGGCCCCGCCGCCCGGCCCCTCCGTTCCGGCGGGCAAGGCAATTTTGCTCTTTAGAAATAACACCGGGGTGGATTTTGTGCTGGATGTCATTGGCCCCACCAACACCAGCCAGGTGGTGCCGCCCGGCGCTGAACATGAGTTTGTCATTGACCCCGGCCATTACACCTTAAATGGACACTCTCCCGGTGGACAGTACGCCATCAATGCCTACGAATTTGATATTGCCGCAGGGCAGGTCTTCCCGCTAAATCTAAACTAACTCAAGTTGACACTTGCGCATCTCAATCGGGGAGCAGGGAGTAGGGGAAATTCCCCTATTCCCTACTTCCTGCTCCCCGGTTATACAAAATTTCCTTGCACAAAAAAGAACTTTTTACTGGTAAGCACCTAAAAAATTGTGAATAATAATAATTAATTGCCAATTGTGAATGATTTTGAACAGACTTCTAAACCATTTTTGGGGTCAGGGCTTTGCCACCAAAATTTCAAAATGTTTTTCTGAACATCTATAGTTTGCAAGGCTGCTCTACAAAAAGCATATTTGCCCGATGGTTACGGATGGATATCCGTAACCCAATATTAGGCGGGCTTAAGCCCGTGTAGTGCCCGTTACGGATATGTATCCGTAACGATCTGAACAGGGGCCTGAATGGCTACAAAAAAAGAGCGCGCGGTTTTTATCCGCGTGCTCTTTTTATTTTCTTATTTTTGCGGTAACGCGCCCTTAGCCGCCGAACATCCCGCCCAGGCTGCCCAGCAAGCCGCCGGCGTCCTCGCCGGCCAGCAGGCCATCGACCTGGCCGGCAATGGGTTCCGGCAATTTATCTTTTACAAAGTCCAGCACCGTGTCAACGGCCACTTTAGCCATTTCTTCGGATAGTCCTGTTTTTTCTGCTACCAGTTTTACTAATTCATCCATGGGTAATTCTCCTTAAAAATAATATTCTGGCGCAACAGCAGATTCGCTGTCGCGCCATTTTAATCAATCAGAGTTTTACTGCCTGTTCAGTTTTAAACCTTCCGAGCCAAAAATGGCCGGATCGTACACGGTGGATACCAGCATATTGCCCTGCATTTCAAACACAACTTCCTCGTCGATGGGGCGTCCGTTTAATGACGTGAGCGATACGGCAGCGCTATTGCCGCTGCCGGCCCAGGTGCCGGTTTCAATAATGGGAGCTTCCCCATTCATATAATCGCTGATCATTTGCGCCGAGCCATCTTCACCCAGAATAAGCGTTACATTGATACCCGGGCTGGAAGCCGAAGGCAGAATTGCATTGTATGCGCCCGCAAAATTCGGGCTGTCCGGGGATGCTTGCAAGGGCGCTTCCTCCACCAGGTTCAGGCTAAAGCGTTTGGTTTCTTCCTGGGTGGGGCAGCACATTGCATCATCCGGGCCGTGGGCGATTTGGTTGACCACAATTTCACCATTCTGGATGGCCAGTGATTTGATTTGCACCCGGTCGCCCAGTGGGATTGAAGCAATATTGATGGGTGCGCCGTTTTTGTTGATCATCACAGCCAGATCGAAAAAGGTGCCGCTGCCGCCGGGATCGGTAATCAGGATCACCGCCGCATCATCCACCCCGTTGCCGGTCAGATCGCCAAAGGCAACGTATTCGCTCATTCTTACCACGGTTTCGGTGGCCGAGCCGGGGGCGGCCGGTTCTCGATATTCGGCGTTGTTCAGGGTAACTATCCCGCTTTGGGTCCAGTCGGACAGGTAGGTGCCGTTTCGCAGGGCATCCAGTGTAATGGGGGCGCTGCCCGCCGGGAGAGGTGGCGCTGCCGGGCCGGCATCGGCGGCGGGTGGTTGAGCTTCGCTGACCGCCGGCCGGCTGGGGGCCGGCGCAGGAGCGCCAATCGGCCAGCCCGTTGACAGGTTGCCGGCCATTAAAACGTCATTTAGCTGGGCCAGCTCATTTTTTAGTTCCTGCGGCACCTGAGCGTCATATCCGTAGAAGGGAGCCAGGCCTACACCGCCGTTAGACAGGGTGCCGATGAAGTTGCTGCGGAATCCGTCGGTCACGGTAAAGTCGCCGCTTTCGGTCCGTTTCACGGCTTCGTAAACAACCACATCAATTTTTTTGAGCACGCTGGTCAGGTAAACATTGGCAAAATGCGGATTGCTTTGGGCCTGGTCGGCATCAACCCCAATGACCTTCGCCCCCTGCACTTGTGCGGCTTCCGCAGACCCCAGGCCCGTGGCGCCGGCCACCGGAAAAATGATGTCGCATCCCCGGCTGAAAAAATCGCCGGCAATGTTGCGCCCGGTATCCTGATCTTCAAAGCTTTCCGCAAAAACGCCTTCGCCACCCAGTTGGTTCTCCGGGTCGGTTTGCCAGCCGAGTACCTGTACATTGGTTCCCTTTTGCTGGTTGTAATATTTTGCCCCGTGTTCAAAGCCAACCATAAAGCTGAGTACCGGCGGCGTATTTGCGTCGCCGTAGGTGCAAACAAAGCCCGTCTGTGACATTCCGTCGGACAGATCACACGCCATATATCTACGGAGGT
>CAYWSS010000600.1:0-3996 GCA_964460505.1 uncultured Caldilineaceae bacterium
GGAAGTTAAGTCCTCCCCCCTCCTGAGGGGGAGTTAGAGGGGGGTAAGTAGTTACTTTAAAAAATGATTACCCCAAAACACGTGATGCGTGATAAACTACTTTTCACGTATCACGTATCACGCTTCACGACAAATCTGAGACGGGTTTTGGGATGATTTGAACTTTAGAACTATCTAATGATCAATCGTTTATAAGCAGACAAGGAGACACGGATGGCGCTGACTAAAGGTGAAAATCCCTATATCTACGGACTGCATGATAAAGGTGGCGAACACCTGATGGTGGTTGGTGGCGAAGCCAAAGGCTGGGTGCTGGTCACTGAGGCTGTCGGCTCCGAAGCGCGCAAGCGGGGCGGGGGTGATTACAGCGATATTTCCAGCAAAGGGTTGGGGGTGATTGTGCGCCTCAACCAGACTTACGGCACAAACGGCACGATTCCCCGCCAGGCGCGGTATCCTGAATTTGCCCAACGTGTGGCCAATTTTGTGGAGGATTCAAAAGGGGCGCACCTCTGGTTGATTGGCAACGAGATGAATTTTGAGCGGGAACAGCCCCGCAAAGAAGGCAGCGGGCAGGCCGAACCGATTACCCCGCGCCGCTACGCAGAATGTTACAAAATGTGTCGCCAAAAAGTAAAGGCGCTGCCCGGCCACAAGGATAACCTGGTTATTGTGGGCGCCATTGGCCCCTGGAACGGCCAAACCCCCTACGATGCCGACCCCAAGGGCGCATATCCGGCCAACAAAATTCCCGGCGCGTCCGGCGACTATCCCTACTTTGGCTTTTTTGGCGATTACATTAAATATTGGCGCGATATTTTGGCGGCCATTGGCCCTGAAAATTGCGACGGTATGGCCATTCACGCTTATTCGCACGGCTACAAGCCGGAGATGGTTTTTAACGCCGACAAAATGGGAGCGCCTTTCCAGAGCTATTATTACAATTTTTACACCTACAAAGATCTGATGAATGCCGTGCCCAAAAATATGCGCCATTTGCCGGTGTATCTAACCGAAATGAACGGCGACCGGGAAGGGCACAACGGCCCCACCTGGCCCTTTGGCAACAACGGCTGGATAAAAAATGCCTACAAAGAAATTGACACCTGGAATAAAACCGGCAAGCAGCAAATTCGCTGCGGTATTTTATTCCGCTGGAAAATAGATTCGCTGGGCTGGTCAATTGAGGGCAAACCCGAGGTCCAGCAAGACCTCAAGGAAGCCATTGCCAAAAATTACAAGTGGGCTCCCGGGGTTGGGACGGCCGGGGTCGATCAAACGGAAACCAAACCGGCGGATCAGGGCTATCTGGCCCGGTATTTGAGCCACAACACGCCCAAATCGGTGACTGCCGGGCAAACAATTGATGTTAAAATTACGGTGCAAAACGCCGGTAGTTTCCAATGGTTGCAGGGGGGTGGCAAGCCCTTCCGTCTGGGTTTTCAGTGGTACAATGCTCAGGGACAATATGTCACGTTCCCGTCCAATCTCGATTTCAGAACCTCGCTGCCGCGCAATGTGGTGGCCAATGGCACGGTTGAACTAACGGCCCGGCTGCGTACCCCCAAGACGCCCGGCGCCTACCAAATGCGGTGGGACATGGTTCACGAGCAGGTGACCTGGTTCAGCAGCCAGGGCGACCCCGGCCTGGTGATTCCCATTTCGGTGTCTGCCGCTCAAACCACAGTTCCGGGCGTTGATGATACCGCCAGGACTCCCGCTGTGCCGGTCACTATTGAAGCCGAAGATGTGACGGACAGCCTGGCAACACATCCTTCCAGGAAATATCCAATGCGCACTCACGCCGATATCAAACGCATTATTATTCATCACACGGCTACGCCGGCCGGCGTATCGGTGGAGCGCATTGCCACGTTTCAGGTAAAAAACCGGGATTTGCCGGGCATTGTCTATCATTACTGCATTACCGCGGAGGGCAAAGTTTTCCAGACACAATTTCTGGAAACCGTGTCATCGCACGCCGGGGCAAACAGTGATAACAGCGTTGGGGTCTGTTTAATCGGCAACTTCACCAGTTCACCGCCGCCCAAAGCGCAGCAAGAGGCCGCCGCTGCGCTGTTGGGGCAGGTTGCCACTCACCTGGGGTTAACCACCGATAATATTTTTGGGTACAGCGAAATTGTAACGACCGGCAGCCCCGGCGCTACCTGGCCCACCTGGAAAAAACCGCTGCTGGCAAAAACACGCCGGTTGATGAGCAGCGGTAAAGCCATTACTATCCCTCAGACCAGGCCGACGCAAAAAGAGCAGAAAACAATTGAGCATTACATGCTGTTCTGGCATCGCTCTGCAAAAGATTGGGCCGAGTGGGATTTGCAGGGCGCGCTGGATTACATTGCTGCCTTCAAGCCTACCATCGGGTTTGATATTGAGCAGGCCAAGTCAGCAAAGTATGTAACAATTGTGGGAGGAACCGGCGGCGTGCCGGCCGGCGCGGAGCGCGTACTCAAAGCCGCCGGCTGCAAGGTGGAGCGACTGGACGGCAAAACAGAATCCGGAACCCGGCAGTTGCTTGAGGAGTTGGTCGCCAAGAAGAAGCGGTTCAGGGCGTTGAAGTAAAGGCGGGATTTAAAAAACAGAAATGCAGGAGGGTAATTGCCTTCCTGCACTTTTTTGTTTATTCCCTGCACCAAAACCAGGTCCTGGCGCATATTTGTGAAACAAAACTCAGTCTGGAATCAAGTTAAAGTAGGTCGGGCAGATTACAAATTGCATAAATGATTTTTTGGCTATGAAGTGCGTCATTTGATTTACGCACAAAAAATATCGCCAAAATACAGCAATAACCCGGAAGGATTATACAATATATTGTGGTTCAAAATCTCAACCACTACATACAGCGTTATTGCTTTACTCTATGTCACTGCTCTTAATATTATAGGCCTTGGGTTTGTGCAAAATTCAAATGACGCAAAAACCCTACCAAATAAGGGCGAAAAATCATTTATGAAAATGTACGGATTAAACTTTTAATGGCATTTTTCCTCACTCCGAAGCTCAGCTTCGGCGCATACTTGTGGCTCCAAACTCTACACTACACTGCCCCGTTATTGCCAAAAATCAGGCCTGATGTGATTAAAATTAATAACGTCAACACCGTGCCTGCCGAGATGATTGGCAAGGGGAGCATCTGTTGTAATAACTAAATACTCATTCTTTGCGAGGTTAAAGATACCGCTATCGGTTAAATGGAGCCATATAAATTCGGGGGATTTGGCCGGTTCTCTGCTTGGAACATATTTTTCATTAAGCAGGGCGATACTATTGGCAAATCCAGAAAAGTACACAGCATGTAGATTCTTTGGCAACTGTCCCAGAAAATTGCTGACTTCTGTCAGAATATTTGGGGTGGTCACGATTGTTTTAAAATTTTGAAGAATGTTTTCTAAAGCGTGGAAATCTTCTTTTACAAAACTTTTTGTGCGGTGAAAATTATTTATCCGCCCTAAATCGATTGACCCAACCATATAGAATAATAGTAAGTTGCTATCCACTATTATTCCTTTGGTGCTGTATTTTTGGATAAGCCCCCTGAAATATTGCTTCATATTGCTCTGATTTTCATTGATTTGGCATCGCCGGTAGTTGCATCAACCCGGATAATTTTATATTCACGGATGGCATATTTTTGCGATTGTTCTGATTGCGAGTTGGCGAGCCAACCAAATGGACTACCGGCAGATCGGACAACTGTTTCACTAATCGGCTCTGTCAAACGCCGGGTAAAGCCAATGGTCACCAGCCAATTTGTTTCATCGTTTGAGAGTTCTACTTCCTCAAGGGCAAGATCCACTAACTCATCCGGCTCATATAAGCCCTTTACAAATTCAGAAGCCGCTTTAACTGCCTGCTTAACATCAACCATAATATTCCCTCCCTATGTACGAGGTTTATTGAAGGTAACCGTTTACACCCCCTGTCAGATATGGCGCTAAGTATGTCATTCCCGCACGTTTTTAGCGGGAATCCACAGGC
>CAYWSS010000601.1:0-3994 GCA_964460505.1 uncultured Caldilineaceae bacterium
GTACGCTGGAAAAATGGTATATACCACGGCAGAGACATTTTTGACATTGACGAGATCAGTGTGGTTGGCCCGGCCCCCGCAGGTTACCAATCACCCCTTGGGCAGGTTGCGGTGGTGGCAGAAGAGGTTGTTCAGCAGCCGGCGGAAAAAGTTGCTGTTGAAGAAATTTTCGTGGTGGAAGACACTCCGGCTGAGGCAGCCGAAGAAGAAATTACAACTGTTGTGGAAGAACCGCAAGCGGTGTCCGAAGAAGCCCCGGCTCCGGTGGTGGAAGAAAGCGAGGCTCCCGCCGATGACTCGGCGGCTATGACCCTGCCCAGCCAGAACAATGCCGCGCCGCAGGGCGATGTTGCCCCGTTGCCGGCTACCGGCCAGGGCAATGATGGTCAGGTGCTGTATGTAGTAGTTATTGGACTGGCAGTTTTGCTGGCCCTGTTTGGCAGCGCTATTACCGCAACTATAAAAAGGCGCGGTCTGGCCAAATAAACGTGATCAATTGTTAATCCTGTGCAGGATAACAAGGAGGTAAATTGTGAAAAAATCTATTTGGGCAATTCTGTTACTTCTACTGGTATTGTCTGTCTTCCCTCTGGCTTCGCAAGCTGCGCCGCTAAAAAAATTAAGCTGGCGGGCCGAATATTACGATAACCCTGACTTATCAGGGCAACCCCGGCTTACTATTTACGAAGCGCAGTTTGGCCACGATTGGGGATACGGTTCACCTGCTCCGGAAATTCCCGTTGATCATTTTTCTGCCCGCTTTACCCGCAGAATGCATTTTGATAAAGGAACCTATCTCTTTATATTAGATGTTAATGATGGGGCCAGGGTTTGGCTGGACGGTAATTTGATTATTGATGCCTGGAGCGTTGGCCGAAAAGAAAATGTTTCCACCAGGGTACGCCTGGAACAAGGCGGCGATGTCGAAATTCAGGTGGCGTATTTTGAGCACGTGGCCCGGGCCGGCATTCATATGGAATGGGTTCAATTGGGTGGTGAAGATGATATTGTGGGCGCGTGGACCGGAGAATATTTTGGCAACCGCCACCTGCAGGGCCAACCGGTTATGACCCGCCAGGATAGCGCCATTAACTTTGATTGGAACAGCGGCTCACCGCACCCCAGAGTCCCCCGGGATAACTTCTCCGTACGCTGGACACGCTCCATCTATTTAGAAGCCGGACATTACACTTTCAGGGTGCAGCATGATGACGGGATGCGGGTTTATGTGGACGGCAAAATTATCTACGACTCCTGGTATGATCAGGAAGTGACCTACGAGGTGGGCGTTGTTCCGCTTAAAGGCGGGTATCGCACCTTTGTTGTGGAATATTATGAACACGTCGGTAACGCCATTGCCCGCTTTACCATCGACGAAGACCCCGGCGATTACACCGACGCCGTGCCCGCACCGGGGGCGCTTGTTGTAGACAACGACAGCCCCGGTTTTCACTGGTACGGCCCCGATTGCTGCCTTGAGCGCGGCGGCTTTGGCGGCGATTTTTATTACACCCACAACAAACAATCTACGACGCGTAACACCGGCAAATGGACTCCAACCCTGCCTTCCGAAGGAAATTACGAGGTGTTTGCCTATATTCCCTCATCTCGCTCAAGCACCAATAACGCGCGCTACCGCATTCAACATTTTGGACGGGTATCGCAGCGAATCCTTGATCAGAACCGTTATAACAATGAATTTGTCAGCCTGGGAATGTACTACTTTGATGCCAGAGGAAACGAATTTGTGGCGCTTGGCGATGCCACCGGCGAAGCACAAGGCAGTACGGAAATTGCCTTTGACGCCATTCAATTTATAAAACGTTAAGGAATGAGAATTAAATAACTTACCCATTTCCTCACGGAGTACGCAATACGCAATATGTTGCCTGTTCCAATTGGGTAAGTTATTTACGCACTATTCCTAAGCATCATCAACTATTGTGACGCCTTTCCAAAAGGCTACGTGGTTGGTGATGTTTTTTGCGGCGTTTTTGGGTTCAGGGTAAACCCAGGCAGCATCTTTATTTACCTGCCCGTTGACCTCAATATTGTAGTAGCTGGCTAATCCTTTCCAGGGGCAGGTGGTGCGGGTTTTGCTCTGCTTAAAATACTCCTTATTTAGCGAGTTGGGCGGAAAATAATGATTCCCCTCTACAATTTTGGTGTGTTTACTTTTGGCCAGTACCGTTCCGTTCCAGATTGCTTTTGGCATAAAAAATCTCCTTGTATAAAATGTTTGTAGTCAGGGTACGCAGTGTAGCGAACCTTCGGCCGTCTAACGCCACTTTGCTAGCGCTACGAGGCTGACTACGAGCGGCGGGTAGTAGTTTCCTCTTTGCGTTGACTAAACAGGTTTTACATTATCCATCAGGGTAAAGAAGCCCTCTACCAGGGTGGGGTGAATATACATTGATTTTTCAAACAGCGTCCACGGCGCGTTGGCCATCATCAAAGCCATAAGCACCTGAACAATTTCGCCGCCTTCAGGGCCTAAAATTGTAGCGCCCAAAATGTGGTCGTTATCTGCATTAATAACAACCTTCATCATGCCGGTGGTTTCGTCCCGCTCAATGGCACGCGCCACCCAACTCATGGGGATTGTGCCCACCTTTAAATTGTAGCCCGCCGCTTGAGCATCTTTCTCTGTCAGGCCAACCCGCCCCAATTCCGGGTCGGTAAACAGGGCATAGGGCACCAGCCGCCCGGCAGTGGTTCGCGCTTTGCCTTTGCCATTAATGAGATTATCATAAATGATCAGATGGTCATCGTAGGCCACGTGAGTGAAGGCAGGGCCGCCTTTTACATCGCCCAGCGCCCACACGCCGGGAACATTGGTCTCCAGCCGCTCATTCACTTTGATGAAGCCGCGTTCGATTTTTATTCCGGCAGCCTCCAACCCAAGATTGTCACTGTTTGGGGTGCGGCCAATAGCCACAAACAGATGTGAGCCGTTGAGCGTTTTTGTGGTATCATCTTTTAAAGTCAGGGTCACTTCAATTCCGTTTTCTGTTTTTGAAACCCGGCCGGCTTGCGCCCCAAGGTGAAACGCCATTCCTTCAGCTTCTAACGCTTCCTGAAGCGTCGTGGCCACATCTTCATCTTCACGGGGAATAATCTGATCCATCAACTCGACGACCGTCACCCGGCTGCCGAAACGGCGATACATTTGACCCAACTCCAGCCCCAGATAATTTCCGCCCAAAATCAGCAGGTGTTCCGGCAACTCTGTCAAGTCCATCAAATTTCGGTTGGTCAGGTAGTCTACCTCATCCAACCCGGGAATGGGGATGATGCGGGGGCGGGTGCCGGTGTTGATAAATATGTGATCGCCGGTGAGCGTTTTGCCATTGACCTCTACCGTGTTCGGGCCGGTAAAGCGGCCGTGTCCCCGGTACAGGTCTAACGTAGGGCGACTGTTGGCGTGCCCTTCCTGCCCGGTTCGCCACTCCATAACAACCTTGTTTTTTCGAGCCACAACTTCAGCCAGATTAACTTCCACCGGCCCGGTGTGTACGCCAAATTCCGGCGCGCGGCGAGCGTAGTGCGCTAATCGAGCGCTGGCAACCATCAACTTGGTTGGAGTGCAGCCATAATTAATACAGGAACCCCCCAAATGATCCTTTTCAACAAAGGCTACCTTCCATTCCAAATCGGCCAGTTTGTGGGCCAGTGGCCCGCCGCCTTGCCCGGAGCCGATTATTATTGCATCATACTTTTTCATAAGCCCCTCCGTTCACTTCACTAAGTTTGGCCCTTCTTGAACTTAGTGTAGCAATATATTGACCGGGTAGCTGTAATTTTTCTTACAGAATTTTGGCCAAGATAGAATTACAATGATTGCACAGGAGGTAAGTTTAAAGACAAGAGTTTTCCATTGACATAAAATTTGGGGTTAAAAGCCAAAAATTTAGCTTTTTGTGCCAAATATGTAGGGGTCAATAAGATGTTGAACACTTTTACCTCACGCAAGTCGCAAAGATTTTAATGCTTT
>CAYWSS010000602.1:0-3993 GCA_964460505.1 uncultured Caldilineaceae bacterium
GCTCACGCTGATGATATAGAGTATGTCTTGTGCGAAGAGTTGAAGGCCGACCACCCCACCCCCGCCGCATCCGCGCCGTCGGCGGAGTCTGCGGAGTCCACGCAGGCCACTCGGCAGCAAGAACAACCGCCCGAGCAAGCCGGCGAGCCGTCCGATCCGAATGATCCAGCACAGACCTCGGCGGTGTGTGAGTCGTGGCCCGGGACTGCCACTACCGCATCGCCCTCGACAATTCAAAAGCAAAGCTCGGCTTTCCTGAAGTAACGCTTGGCCTGCTGCCCGGCGCCGGCGGCGTAACCCGTCTGACCCGCTTGCTTGGCTTACAGGAGGCATTTCCCTACCTGGCAGAAGGGCAGCAGATCAGCCCCCGGCAGGCCAGAGATGCCGGCATTATCCACGACCTGGCCGCGGGCCGCGACGAGTTGCTGGAAAAGGCGCGAGCCTGGATTCAGGCCAACCCGGAGGCTGCTGCGCCCTGGGATAAACGGGGCTTCAAAATACCCGGCGGCAATCCAAACCGGCCGCAAGTGGCCCAGATGGTGATGATAGCCCCGGCGATGCTCAGGAAGAAAACCTACGGCAACTATCCGGCCCCGGAAGCCATCCTGAGCGCAATGGTCGAGGGGGCATTGGTGGATTTCGACGCGGCCGGCCGTATCGAGACGCGCTACTTTGTTCAACTGGCGACGGGACAGGTCTCCAAAAACATGATCAATGCCTTTTGGTTTCAACTGAATGAAATCAAGGCCGGCCGGAGTCGTCCGGCGGAGATTGAGCCGCTTGATACCAAAAAAGTGGGCATTCTGGGCGCGGGTATGATGGGACACGGCATCGCCTGCGTTAGCGCCCTGGCCGGGATGGAGGTGGTCTTAAAGGATGTTACCCAGGCCCAGGCCCAGGCAGGCAAGGCGCAGATTGAAAAAATTCTGGATTGGCGCGTGGCCAGGGGCCGCCTGACCCCGGAAAAGAAACAAGCCGTTCTTGACCGTATCCTGCCCACCGCTTCCGCCGAGGACTTACAAGGGTGCGATCTTGTTATTGAAGCGGTCTTTGAGAACCGCGAGGTAAAGGCCAAAGCAACCCGGGAAGCGGAGGTCCAAATTGCTAAAGAGGCGATCTTTGCCTCCAATACTTCGACCCTGCCCATCACGGGGCTGGCCGAAAAATCGATCCGCCCGCAGAACTTTATCGGCCTGCACTTCTTCTCGCCGGTTCACAAAATGCGGCTGGTCGAGATCATCCGGGGCGAGCAAACCTCGGGCCGGACGTTGGCCAAGGCGTTTGACTACGTTTTGAAAATTCGCAAAACGCCTATTGTTGTCAACGACAGCCGGGGCTTCTATACTTCGCGCGTCTTTGGGACTTACGTATATGAAGGGCTGGCTATGCTGGCCGAGGGCCAACACCCTCGCGCCATCGAATCGGCGGGCTTGCAGGCGGGGATGCCGGTTGGGCCGCTGGCAATTTCCGACGAGATCAACCTGGGTTTGGCGATGCACATTAGAGAACAGACCCGGCAGGACTTCGCCGTCGAAGGGAAGGAGTTGCCGTACCATCCGGGCGACACCGTCCTTAATACAATGGTAAATGAAGTGAACCGGCCGGGCAGGGCACAGGGAGCAGGTTTTTACGAGTATCCCCAGGATGGCCCAAAGCGCCTCTGGCCCAGGCTTCAGGAGTTTTTCCCGCCCACAGGAGAGCCGCTTTCGCAAGAGAAGATGATTGAACGGATGATGTTTGCGCAAGCTCTGGAGACGGCGCGCTGTTATGACGAAGGCGTTGTCACCTCGGTGGCCGATGCCAACATCGGCAGCATCTTTGGCTGGGGCTTTGCGCCGTTCAAGGGAGGGACGCTGCAATACATCAACGATTACGGCCTGAGAGCCTTTGTCCAACGCAGCCGCGAGTTAGCCGAAAAGTACGGCGAGCGGTTTACACCGCCGGATTTCCTGGTGGAAATGGCTGAGAAAGGGTATTTTGTAGTAAAAGGACAAAAACGTACGCTAAGAAATTGAGTAATGCGTTGAACTGCGTACTGCGTATATAATTTTGCTCTTTACGGAGTACGCAATACGCAATATGAGAAAATGGGTAAGTTAATTAATTCTCATTCCTGAGTATCGTTGCAGGGATTCCTCGGCTTTGCTCGGAATGACATGCGTGCAACATCTTCTTGCTTATCCAAATCTTTACAGAATCTTCATAAAATCTTCGCCAAAACTTTAAACAAGCCTTCTATACTATTATCAAAATCAAAATTATCCCTTGAAATTGAGGAGGCACAACATAATGGGTGGTGGAATGATGGGCGGAAGTATGGGTGGGTTTGGATTAGGCGGCGGGTTGATTGGCTTGCTGTTCAACATCATCATTATTGTAGGTATTGTGGTGCTGATTGTTTGGGCCGTGCAAAAATTTAGCCAGTCAACCCGCGCAGGTTCACAAACTACCGCTTCCAATCAATCTCTTTCGGCCCGCGAGATTTTGGATATCCGCTACGCCAGAGGTGAGTTGACCCGCGACGAATACCAAACCAGACTCAGCGATATTTTGTAGAGTTATGTGCTGCGTAATAACCTCACGCAGCACGTTTTTTATTTTGCGCAGGGGGGATAGCCTCTATAACCCTTGAGGGGTATGGCACAATGATGGGATTAGGCTTTATCCGGATGCTGCTATTTTGGGGTGGCCTGATTGCCCTGGCCGTCTGGCTGATTGGGGTGCTGTTTCCCGCAAGCAGTGAAGAAGTTGGTGGTGATACCGTAGCAGCATCTTTAGCGCAGGATATTCTCAGGGCCAGGTACGCACACGGCGAATTAACAACAGAGGAATATCACGAGATGTTAAATACTATTCAACGGGAGCACACTCTATGAAATACATCACCTTGCTTGGATTGGGCACACTCTTGGCCATTGCGCTGACAGCCTGCAACGGCCTGGTAGATGATGTGGCCGGGTACGCCATGGGACCAATGCGCAGCATTGGAATGGGGCCGGGAATGATGGCCCGTCACCATGCCGCCATTCCTCAGGAATATGCCGGGCTGACGAACCCGGTTCCATTCGATGAGGAATCTCTGGCGCGCGGGGCAGCAGTTTACAACGCCAGTTGCGCCGCCTGTCACGGCGATGGCGGTATGGGTGATGGCCCAGCCGCCGCCGCTCTCAATCCGGCCCCTGCGCCGGTTGCCCACACCAGCCTGATGTTGGGCGACAGTTATCTGTTCTGGCGGATCAGCGAAGGGGGCGCAGCCGAGCCATTTAACTCAACCATGCCTGGTTGGAAAACCACTCTGGATGAGCAGGCCCAATGGAATGTTATCAACTACATACGGGCACTTGGCAGTGGGCGGGTAAGTCCCAAACAGGTTGTGGGCGGTGAAACCTTCGACCCGGACGCGGAAAACACCATCCGTGTCGGGATTCTGACCCTGGCGGTGGAACAAAATGTACTAACTCAGGACGAAGCTAACCTATTCAATCAAATTCATTCAGAAATGGACCGGCCGGCAGCCTCCGGCACCTTTGAACCGGATGGCGACATGAACCGCAGAGAAGAAACGATACCGGCAGAACTGGTGGCAAGCGGCAAAATCACCCAAATCCAGGCCGATGCCTTTAACAACATCCACCACAAGCTTGTTGAGTCTAGCCTGATGCAGTAAAACGAGATTTTGGCATCGTTTCATTTGGCCTGAAGTGAGGCCAGAGATAGGTTTACACTTTTCGCTATCAAAATCCTGTCATTCGGCCAATCCTGCTCTGATTTGCGGTCAGTTCAGAGCAGGACCTACGGCGGAATGAACGGATTAAGTCTCTTATATGCCTGATTTTTGGAGTGAACGTGCAAACCTGTTATTTGGATAGGTTGAAACGATGCCGAGATTTTCTTTACACAATTTTCATATAAACTGTAGTGGTCAAGATCATTCTGTAAATCCTGCTCATTCCATCTCAATTTTAGCGCAGGATGGGGAAGGGGTCGAGTCGA
>CAYWSS010000603.1:0-3975 GCA_964460505.1 uncultured Caldilineaceae bacterium
CCTTCAAAAACTCAGAAGTTGACGTAATCGGCGGCGTCAATCGGACCAAGATTTGGTCCGAAGTTGTTAAACCGGTAGGTTACGACCCGCTGCTGGGTAACAGTGCTACCGCAGCAGAAGTAATGCCGGCCGTTAACGAAGGTGTTCAAAAGCTATTCGACGACTATTGGGCCGCACAATAAGCTGAGTCCTTTCTTTTTGGGGAAAGGTGTTTTAACGCACCTTTCCCCTGATTTCACCTCACTTCAGGTTTAGCATCGCACATAAAACCTGAGATTTACAAGGGGGTTTTAGGGTGACAACAGCAGAATTACAAAAGAAAAAATCCAGAATGCCAAGCCGCAGGGTCTTAAACGAATGGGCCACGGGTTATTTGTTCGCTTCCCCCTTTATTATTGGCTTCATAATTTTTATTGGCATCCCCATGATTTACGCAATTTGGTTGAGCTTTTTACGCTGGAACTTAATTGCAGATCCAAAATTCGTTGGATTTAATAATTACATCAAAATGTTTGAGTGTGGCGCAAACTACTCCCTTGTTGATGCCTTGTTTTTTGGCGGCCCGCCATGTAACAGAAGTACAATGAGTTTGTGGAACAGCGCCTACTACACCATTTTTGCCGTTCCGTTGCAGCTGATTATTTCGTTTACGCTGGCGTTAGCCTTAACCCAAAAGGTAAGAATTAGAGATTTTTACCGGGCCGGATTCTATCTGCCGCTCATTGTGCCCCTGGTGGCCTGGTCAGTAGTATGGCAGCGCGTGCTGCATCCCGAGTTTGGGATTCTCAACGAATTTCTGGGTTGGTTCGGAATTCCACCCCACCCCTGGCTGTTTGACCCCGACCTGGCAAAACCGGCCTTTATATTTATGTCATTCTGGATGATTGGCCGGCAGATGGTCATCTTTATCGCCGGGTTGGGAAACATTCCCCCAACATTAATGGAAGCCGCCAGCCTTGATGGTGCCGGGGCTTTTAAACGTATCTGGCATGTCACTATTCCCTTGATGTCTCCTCTGATTTTCTTTAACGGAATTATGGCGGTCATCAACTCTTTCCAGACATTTATTCCCGCCAAGGTTATGACCGAAGGCGGCCCCGAAAACTCAACGCTGTTTGCCGTTTTGAATATTTATAACGAAGGTTTCCAGTTCTTTAATATGGGTTTTGCCGCCGCCCTGGCCTGGGAATTCTTTATTATTGTGCTGGCCTTCACCTTTATTCAATTCTATTTTTCCAAAAAATGGGTTTATTACGAGGATTAGGGATGCATTATGTCAACATTAGATACGTCTGTACAGCCGCCTAATGTGGTTGTTTCAAAAAGAGCATCCCGGCGGAAGCTGCTGCAAAAAATATGGCTGGTTACCCTGCAGATATTATTAACGCTGCTGGTAATTTCGTTTCTCGTTCCGGCCCTGTGGATGGCTTCGTCTTCGTTAAAAGCATCAACCGAGGTGTTTGCTCACCCCATCGTCTGGATTCCGGAAACCCCCCAATGGAACAATTATGTACGGCTCTTCGAGGTGCTCCCGTTTGGCCAATTCACCATCAATACGTTTATTATCACCCTGATGGCCGTATTGGGCACGCTTTTCTCTTCTATTCTGGTGGGATACAGTTTTGCCCGGCTCAATTGGCCGGGGCGAGATATCTGGTTTGCCATCCTCCTGGCAACGCTGATGCTCCCGGAAGTGATTGTGCTGGTGCCGCGATTTATTTTGTTCAGGTGGTTGGGCTGGATTGACACCTTTCTGCCATTGATTGTGCCCTACTGGCTTGGCACCACCCCATTTACCCCTTTGTACATTTTTTTGATGCGCCAGTTTTTTAAGGGTATCCCCGTAGAATTGGAAGATGCGGCATTTATTGACGGCGCCGGGAGACTGCGCATTCTTACCCAGATTATTTTGCCATTGTCTAAACCTGTTATTGCCACGGTGGCCGTGTTTGCCACCCTGCAACATTACACCGATTTTATGAATCCCCTGATTTATCTGAGCAGTGTCGATAACTGGACACTGGCTCTGGGCGTGGCCGGGCTGAACGCCGAAGAGTCGTTCCGCTCCGGCTGGGAACTGGTATTTGTGGCCGGCACATTAATGACAATCCCCATGGTTTTGTTATTTCTCTTTGCCCAACGATATTTTGTGCAAGGCATTACAATGAGCGGTTTTGGAGGCCGTTAAGATATCCGTTATGAAAAAAGGAAAAGAATTCAGAAGCAGTTTGTTATCCAGACTCCCCAGATTTAACTATTTACCTGATGGCGACCGGTATCTTTTTCACATTGACGCCCCAAAGTACAAATTTAATATCATTGGCGTCGGCGCAAACGGCCGCGAACATCTGAGAATAACTTTGTTTGAAGGGCGGGCCACAATCCACGGAATTTTCGACCCGAATCCGGGCAGTGTTGAAAGCGCCCAACAGGAATTTGCACAGTATTCAAGCGGCGGCAGTCTGGTTGTATACGACTCGCTGGAAGCCGCCTGCAACGACCCCGACGTGGATGGTTTGATTATCAGTACCCCCAACTACACGCACATCGACGTGGTAAAAACAGCCATGCAGTCGGGCAAGCACATTCTGCTCGAAAAGCCAATGGCCACCACCATTCGGGATGCGTATGAAATAAACAAACTGGCTGATGACTACGGGGCCGTTTTTCAGGTTGGGTTGCAGTACCGGTACAAATCAATTTATGTTGAAGCCATTCACGAAGCCCTCAAAAGAAAAGCCGTGGGCAACATTAAAACCATCACTATTCTGGAACACAGAATTCCGTTTTTGGATAAAGTCAATCAGTGGAATAAATTCTCTAAATACTCCGGCGGGACGCTGGTAGAAAAATGTTGCCACTATTTTGACCTGATGAACCTGTTTGCCCAATCAAAGCCGGTGAGTGTCTTTGCCACCGGCAGCATGGCCGTTAATTTTATTGAATTTGAATACGAAGGTGAGCAGTCTGACATTGTTGACAACGCCTTTGTGAATGTAATTTATGAAAACGGCGTTCGCGCCAACTTCAACCTGTGCATGTTCTCGCCGCTGTTTTATGAAGAGCTGGTTCTTTGTGGCGATGAGGGGCGGCTGAAAGCTTTCGAAAACCGCGATTTCCTGCCGGCACACGCAGCAGCTACCGGGCTGGAAATTATGCGAGGAGAGCGTAAGCCCTCCAGAGTGACAACCCCCTGTTACCCGGTTTACGTTGAAGAGGCCGGACATAACGGCTCCACCTATTTTGAGCACATCAACTTTGTTGACAACATCGAAAGTAAAGAAACCCACGCGACGACAGCAGCAGAAGGCCTCTGGTCTATTGTCGTTGGCGCGGCAGCGGAAGAATCCATCAAAACCGGCAATCCGGTAACTATCAACGAACTGCTGAAAAAAAATGAGATAGAGCTGGGTTAGCAGAGGAAGATAGTGCAAGCTAAAGCAAAAGAAATACCTGCCTATCGAAATTCTGATTTACCTGTTAATGCCCGTGCCACCGGCCTGCGTAATAAAATGACGCTGGAAGAAAAAATTGCCCGCGCAACAATGTAACCCTGAAAATTGCCGGCTGAACAACTGTTTAATCCGGAGAAACACGCATGCGCATTTTATACATAGATATCGACAGCCTGCGCCCTGACCATCTTGGCTGCTACGGCTATCACCGGGACACCAGCCCCAACATCGACAAGCTGGCCCGGGAAGCGGTCCGCTTTGACAACTGCTTTGTTTCCGATGCCCCGTGCCTCCCGTCGCGCACCGCCCTTTGGAGTGGGCGTAACGGATTCCACAATGGTGTGGTGGGGCACGGCGGCACAGCGGCAGACCCATTTATCGAGGGGCCGGCGCGCGGCTTCCGCGACCAGTTTGACGCCACCGGCTGGATGAGTGCCCTGCGCCGGGCCGGGCTAAAAACGGGCAACGTCAGCTCTTTTCGCGCACGCCAACACACGTGGCACTCGGTGTGCGCCTGGTG
>CAYWSS010000604.1:0-3975 GCA_964460505.1 uncultured Caldilineaceae bacterium
CCTGCATAACACGCAAATCAACCTGGCCGTAGCGGGTGTGCAACTCATTGACCAGGTTATCGAGATAATGCTCAATGACAGGCTGCAAATAGGCGTTGATAACCGCCGTGGAAGTGCGTTCGTACTCCCTAAACTCCGGTGCAATTTCAGAAGAGAGCGAAACCGAAACCTGCGGGAACAAATCCTGGCACATCTCTTGAATCCGGCGCTCGTGATCGGGATTGCGGAAGCTAAAGATAAGGCTGACGGCGATGGCCTCAACATTTTGCTCTTTGAGATAGGTGATAACCTGTTTGACGCTTTCCTCGTCAAGCGGGCGCACCACCTCTCCCCTGGCGTCCACCCGTTCATTGACCTCAACCCGGAGATAGCGCGACACCAGGGGAGCCGGCAAATCAACAAAAATATCGTACAGGCCGGCATCGGGCCGTTCTATACGGGCGATTTCCAGCGCGTCGCGGAAGCCGTCGGTGGTAATCAGGCCGGTACGCGCTCCTTTGCGTTCAATCAGGGCGTTAGTGCCGGTGGTAGTGCCGTGAACAATGTAATCAATCTGCCCGGCGCCGGCCGCTGCCGCTTCTAAAATCTTTTCCAGGCCATTAATAACGCCCACGGCCCGGTTGTCCGGGGTGGTTAATGTTTTGGTGTAGTGAATTTGGCCGGTTTGATCATCAATAAGTAAAACGTCGGTAAAGGTGCCACCCACGTCGATACCAATGCGCATTATGTTTCTCCCCATAGTGATATTTAATATGCCGTTTTCTTCTCGTTCCAAAACCAGAGTTTGGTAACAAGTTTTAATCGTAAATCCAAAATCTAAAATCGCAAATTTCAAATCACCCCGGCCTCACGCAAGGCCGCAATTTTCTCCGGCGAGTACCCCAGCAGGTCACTCAAAACTTGTTCGGTATGCTGGCCCAATAGCGGGGGCGGGGTGATGGTTTCTTCCGTATCGGTCACTTTGATGGGATTGCCAAGCATCTCCAAAGGGCCGATGGTGGGATGTTCGGTGGTGATGCGCATATTGCGGGCCAGAATTTGCGGGTCTTCTAATACCTCATCAACTTGCTGAATGGGGCCGGCAGGCACACCCGCATCTTCCAAACGAGCCATCCACTGGGCCGTTGAGCGAGTTAGAAACGTCTCGGCCAATACCAAATTGAGTGCCTCGCGGTTTTGGCGGCGGTCCGGGTTGGTGGCAAAACGCGAATCATCAATCAACTCGTCTAATTCCAACGCCCGGCAGAGGCCCCGCCAAAATTTTTCGGCAAAGGCAGCCACCACCAGCGAGCCGTCAGCCGTAGCATAGGCATTGTAAGGCACCACATTTTCATGCTGCGCCCCCCAGGACCGGGGCACTTCGCCGCCGATGAAATAATATTGGGCCATATAAGTCAACAGCGAGACCTGCCCGTCGAGCAGGCTAATATCCAGGTGTGCCCCCTCGCCCGTTTGCGCCCGGCGATGCAGGGCGGCAGCTACAGCCATCGCGCCAAACATCCCCCCGGCCAAATCGGCCACAGGCAGGCCCATGCGCACCGGCACCCGGCCCGGTTCGCCGGTAATGCTCAGGCCGCCGCCCAGCGCTTGCAGCACCAAATCAAAGGCGGGCTGCTCCCGGCGAGGGCCGTTTTGCCCATAGCCGGAAATACTGCACAGAATGATGTCTGGCTCACGGCTTTTGAGTGTTTCATAGGCCAGCCCCAACCGTTCCATGACACCGGGGCGAAAATTTTCATAAACCACGTCGCATACGGCCAGCAAATCAAAAAAGGTTTGCTGCCCCTCGGCTGATTTCAAATTAAGGGTGACGCTTTTTTTGCCCCGGTTCGCGCTTAAAAAGTACGCGCTCTCGCCGGCTTTAAAGTGCGGCCCCATCCGGCGCATCGGGTCGCCGGCCGGGTCTTCAATTTTAATGACTTCGGCCCCCATATCGGCCAGCAGCAGCGTGCCGTATGGCCCGGCCAGCATGCGGGTTAAATCAAGAACCCGAATGCCTGAGAGTAATGGTTGCATTGACTATGTTATCCTGATTATTGGTGATCAGAAGGCAAAAGATAGGCAAATAATAAACGGGTGTATTTCCAAAATATGACGGTGGTTCAACACTCAGTACCACATACCCTATAAAAAATGGTAAACGGTAAATGGTGAATTATAAATGGTAAATGCTCAAGTTTTGTTGCCAAGAGCGGTTTGGATACTGGCGTTGGTAATTCGGCAGAGTTGGTCACATTCATCCATAAGGCCGCTCAACCTTTTTTCTGATAGTAACTCACTGCGATGGATAATCTTGAGGTTGATATTCGACTCATTCAATTCTTTATGCACAATTCGCATTTTGTGGACAAAGTCCCGCTTGCTTTCCGCAGCTCTGGCCTCGCCGTAGTTGAAAGCAGGTGATGTGCCGCTTCGTACAAGTTGGTTTCCCAAATGCCGACCAGCTGGGTTTTTGGGCATTGCGTTGCATAACTTCACAATACGTACCGCAAACTCAATGAGCCTTTCTTCAATATCATCCCCTTTAGCCACTATCCACCTCATTTACCATTTACCATTTACCATTTACCATTCAAATGGGAATGCACCCACAATAAACAATCTCCTAAATGTTATCGCTCCATGAGTGTCAACTTAAGAGGAGTGCGGAATTTATTCCGCTTACCAGAATGAATTCTGGACTCCTTAAGTTTACACCTATGGTTATCGCTCATCTACCACCCGTACGGCTTTGCCGGGTAGACGCTCAATGGTGCCAACAGAAACCAGCTCTATCTGATTAGCGTGCAGGCCAATCAAATCAAACAGTTCTTCGCGGATGCGGGCGCCCAGCGCTTCGTTGCCGGGTTCGGTGGTTTCTACAATCAGCTTAACGTGGTCTTTACCGGCTTCTTTGGTCAACCGAATCTGGTAATCGGTGGCCACGTTCTGGTGCCGCATCAAAATGCTCTCCACCTGGGCCGGGTAAAAATTGACTCCCTTGACCTTGAGCATATCATCGGTGCGGCGCTGAATGCGTTCAATTCGCAAATGGGTTCGCCCGCAGGAGCAGACCTCGCGGCTATGAATAGTGGTTAAATCACGGGTGCGGAATCGAATTAAAGGCAGGGCTTCACGGGTGAGGGTAGTGACCACCATCTCGCCGGTTTCGCCGTCCGGCAGCGATTCACCGGTTTCCGGGCTGATAATTTCGACCAGGTAATGATCTTCCCACACGTGGATGCCTTCGCGGGCGGGGCAATCGAGGCCCATGCCGACGCCGCCGGTTTCGGTCATCCCAATAATATCAAAAGCGGTGATGCCCATTTCTGTTTCGATGCGTTGCCGCAGGCCGTCGCTCCAGACCTCGGCCCCAAAAATACCGATACGTAAATCGGTTTCTTTTTTAAAGTCAAACCCGTCTTGCCGGGCTATTTCCATCAAACGCAGGGGATAGGAGGCGATGGCGGCAATGGCCGTGGTTCCCAACTCTTTCATAAAGCGCAATTGCAGGCTGCTGCGCCCGGCCCCGATAGGGATAATCATCGCTTTGATGGCCGACGCGCCGTAGTGAAAACCAAAGCCCCCGTTGAACAGGCCAAAGGAAGGGGTAATTTGGATAACATCTTCTGCGGTAAGACCCGCGGCTGTCAGGCAACGGCCCATAATTTCACCCCACTGGTTGATGTCGGCCTCGGTGTGGGGGCAGATAACGGGCGTGCCGGTGGTGCCGGAACTCATGTGCATCCGCATAAATTTTTCACGGGGTGCGCAGGCGTAGCGGTAGGGATAGCCCTCGCGCAAATCGGCCTTGGACATAAAAGGAAATTTTTGCAAATCTTCCAAAGATGCCACGTCATCAGCGCCGAGGCCGCCCAGGTGTTCAACATAAGCCGGATTGGTGGCGTGGATATGCTGCAACGTGTCGCGCAGGCGGGCGGGCTGCAGCGCCTGGCATTTGGGCTGGGGGAAGTGTTACAGATCAGGCGCTGGGGG
>CAYWSS010000605.1:0-3973 GCA_964460505.1 uncultured Caldilineaceae bacterium
TCCGTCCCGATTGCCCTCAAGTTACCCTGATTATAAACTTGATGCGTATGGGGGTGAGGGGCCGGGAGTTAGAAATTAGTGAACAAACAGAGCAAGCCTTTCCACTAATTCCTAACTCCCGGCTTGCAATTCCTTAAACACAAACGGGGGGGCCGAGTTGCACCCCCCAGTTTTAACAATTATGTAGCTATATAACTAACATTCGCTGTAGCCACATTCGTGGCATTTTTTGCAGCCCTCAATATACAGCAGGCTGGCCGAACCGCAGCCGGGGCAGAAATCGCCCTTGGGCATCAGGGTAAGCTGAATGTTTTCGTCCTCGTCCGGCAGGCCGGGCAGATCACCGGTGGAACTGATGCCCACGTGTTCGGCCATCACCTGAGCCACGGCATCGGGCATGCTGTTGACCCGGTTTTTACCAAAACCCTGCGCCCGCCCGGAGCCAATACCGCGCAGTTGGGCTACAATATCCTGCACCCGCTCTTCCGGGGTGAGGGGGCTGGGCATCCGCAAAATCAGGCTGATGAGCCGGCCTAATCCCTCGGCATCGGCGGCTACATCGCTGCCCGCTTTACCGACGTTGATGAACACTTCAAACGGTTCCTGATTGCCGCCGCCGTTGGCATTAACCGTAATGTAGGCTGTGCCGATGGGGGTGCTTTTGCGGTAGGTGTTGCCGTGCAGGGTGGCCGGCCGCGCCCGCCATTTGATTTTCGGCGCGGGGGGAGGGGCCGGCTTTTTGCTGACTTCGGCTTTGTCTTCTTCCTTTAAAGTTAATACTTGCGCATCGCGCGAGCCGTCGCGGTAAATGGTGCCGCCTTTGCAGCCCAGTTTGTACATTAATTCGTACAGTTTACGGGTTTGCTTTACGGTGTAGCTGTTGGGCGTGTTACACGTTTTACTGATACTGGAATCAACCCAGCGTTGAATAGTGCCCTGTACCCGCACGTGTTCTTCCGGGCTCAAATCCATGGCCGTGACAAAGTAGGGCGGCAGGGGTTGGTCCGGGTTTTGAGTCAACCACTCATCGTACACGGTGACCCGTTCTTCGTGGGTGCCCATTCGCCCGGTGCGGTTAAAACTCCAGAAGTAAAACGGTTCGATGCCGGTAGAGGTGTTGACCATGGTGCCGGTGGTGCCGGTAGGAGCTTGCGTCAACAGGGTTACGTTTCGAATACCGTTCTCTTTGACGGCATCCCGTACTTTTTGCGGCATACCCTGCATAAAGCCGCTTTGCAGGAATTTTTCCGCATCAAACCGGCTGAACGCACCTTTTTCTGCCGCATAATCAGCGGAGGCCAGATAGGCTTCGGTGGCAATAAATTTGTAAAGTTTGTCCAAAAATGCTTCACTTTCGGCGCTGCCGTATCGCAGCTTAAGGCGAATCATCATCTCGGCCAGGCCCATAGTGCCCATGCCCACGCGCCGTTCGCCAAGCTGCTGCGCTTCATTTTCTTTAAAGAAATAGGGGGTGCTGTCGATGACATTATCCAGAAAGCGGATGGCATAGCGCACCCCTTGTTTCAGCGCCGGCCAATCGACCTGCCCCTCCGTGACAAATTTGGCCAGGTTCAACGCGCCCAGATTGCACACGCCCCAGGCCGGAAGCCCCTGTTCGCCGCAGGGGTTGGTGCAGAGGATGGGGGCAAAATACCAGGAGTTGCTCATTTTATTGTAGCGCTCCACAAAAAACACCCCCGGCTCTGCGCTGGACCAGGCACTTTCGATGATGCTGTTCCAGATTTCGCGGGCTTTTACGGTTTTGTGAACCACTACCGGCCGGCCGGCCTCTTTCCACGCGGCCAGGTTGCCGTCCCACAGATCATCATAATTGGGAATGTTGGTGTCGGGGAAAACCAGATCCCAGGTTGCATCGGCGTGTACCGCATCCATAAAATCATCGGTGATGCCCACGCTGATGTTGGCGTTGGTAATGCGGCCCATGGTGCGCTTGCTGTGAATAAACTCCATCACATCGGGGTGCCACACATTCATAATCAGCATCAATGCGCCGCGCCGGCTGCCACCCTGTTCGATGAGGCCGGTGACAAAACTGTACAGTTCGCCCCATGATACCGAGCCGCTGGATCGGCCATTAACCCCTTTGACATAGGCGTGATGCGGGCGCAGGCTGGATATGTTGATGCCCACGCCGCCGCCGCGCGACATAATTTCGGTCATTTGGGTGAGGGTTTCCATGATGCCGCCCCGGCTGTCCTGGGGGCTGGGGATAACGTAACAGTTGTAGTAGGTTAAATTCTGGTCCGTGCCGGCTGCAGTCAGAATTCGCCCGCCGGGAACAAACTTCCAGTCATCCAGCAGCCAGCGGAAATTTTGTTGCCATTCGGCTTGTTTTTCGGGGGTACCTTCAATTTTGGCCAATCCTTGGGCAACCCGGTCCAGCATTTGCCCGGGATGGGTTTCAACCGGCTTATCAATGTGCTCCAGGGCACGTTTCACCACGGCGCCATCTCGCAGTTCGATGGTTAAATTTTGGCCGTCGCGGGCGGTTACCGCGCCAATTTCGCGCTGCCCGGTTTCCGGATTTACTGCCACAATAACGGTGTCTCCCACGGCCACGGTTTCTTTTTTTGCATCCTTCAAGGCGTAGCGATCCAGAAATATCTTTTCACCCAGCGCATTTAAGTAGTTGACAGCTTTTGGTGAGGTAGACGGTGTGGCCCCGTTGGCATGGTGCCCATTGATATTTGTGGCTTGAACGTTTTCTACAACCGATGCGTTTTGTGTGGTCATTAAATTCCTCTTCCGGAATTATTTATGGATTTGATGTGGAGGCGGTTTTAAAGGTGGGGGATCCGGACAAAATTTATTACGCACTGCGTATTACGCAATACGCAAAAACAGATCTTCAACCCTTTTAAAACACCCCAATTGTGTTTGTTGGCTACGCTTAATCTATAGGTAGGGGGATCTGATTTTTCAGTTCCTGCTCGCGGCGCTTGCGTTCCAGCAGGTCCTGAATTTCGTCGGCCATGCTGCCCACATCCTGAAAGCGGCGATACACCGACGCAAAGCGAACGTAGGCCACATCATCAATATCGCGCAATTGTTCCATAACCATTTCGCCAATTTTCAAGCCGTTTACTTCGCTTTTGTTCAGCGCGTACAGCGCCGATTCGATTTCCTGGGCGGCAGCTTCGATAGATGCGCTGGAGACCGCCCGTTTGGAACAGGCGGTGCGCATACTTTTAACCAGCTTCTCTTTGTCAAACTCTTCGCGACGGCCATCTCGTTTAACGACCAGCAGATTCATGGAGGCCACGCGCTCGTACGTGGTAAAACGCTGCTTGCATTGGTCACACTCGCGGCGGCGTCGAATGCCGTCGGTAACCTCGCGGGTGTCGATCACCCGAATGTGATTGCTGGTTGCGTTGCAATAAGGACATTTCATTAGAACCCTCTCTAACTTTACATAACAAAAGGCAATCGGGCGATTTTTTACTGTGGATCACCTGGGTTGAGCAGGTACCGGAGATTGCTCACCGTGAGTTTTAACAGCAGAAAATCAATGCGAGGTTGCCGAACTGACGCGGCAGAAAATCACTGAACCATTGGTAGATTGTACCTGTCTACAATAATCTCACCCACTCATCTTGCCCACTTTAACTTGACGTAATATCCAGGAAGAAGCCACTATATGTTGTGGTGGGGTGTGGTGTTGCACAAGATATTGTATGCAATACGAGTCCAGTATACACGCTTTTTGCAGATTTGCCAAGTGAATTTTGGGGTCTAAACCTTAAAAATGGCGAGGATGGCACGTAAAATTATGTCAACTTCGTGTAGGGGTATTTAATGGCTGACGTTGAGTAAATATTCAGTGAACCCGCTTCTGTCAACAAATGTTAAACGAATAAACGGCATCGTTTTATTTGACCTGAAATAGAGCCGGAAATTGGAAACCGGGATTAAATAACTTGTGCATTTGAAATGTGTCATTTCGAGGAGGTAC
>CAYWSS010000606.1:0-3960 GCA_964460505.1 uncultured Caldilineaceae bacterium
AACTTGACTTAGCACTAAGTAGCGGCAGAGGGTGCCAGATAAAGAAAAATTGCAAAGAAGTGGCACAGGCTGCCGGCCATCACAAACAGGTGCCAAATGGCGTGATGGTAGGGCAGTCGTTCCCACATATAAAAGATGACCCCCGCCGTATAAGCCACCCCGCCCGCAATCAACCAGGCGATGCTGCCCAGAGGAACGCGGGCAAACAGTTCGCCGGCGGCAACCACCGCCAGCCAGCCCATCAACACATAAGCAGCGGTGGACAGCTTGTCGAAGCGGTGGACAAAAAACATTTTAAAAACCACGCCCGCCGCCGCCAGGCTCCAGATTGTGGCAAACAGAGTCCAGCCCATTGTGCCCCGGATGCCCACCAGCAAAAATGGGGTGTAGGTGCCGGCAATCAGCAGGTAGATTGAGGCGTGGTCGATTGATTTAAAGACGCGCTTCACTTTGGGATGAGAAAAGCTGTGGTACAAAGTTGAAGCCAGATACAGCAAAATAAGACTGCCGCCATAAATACTAAAACTGACCACCTGCCAGACATCCCCGTACAGCGCCGCCAGCACCACCAGCAAGGTCAACCCGGCCACGCTCAACCCGGCGGCAATGCCGTGGGTTACTCCGTTGGCAATCTCTTCACCCAAACTATACGGCGGCTGATAATCTATTTTTTTTAATTTTTGGGACGTCACAGCCATGCACACATCCTCCAGTCGGGGTCACTCATTGATACAACACCCTATTCAGAAACAGACAGTTGAGAGTCGCGCCACCGGCAAAATCAAGCCAATTACGGCTAAATGGGCTAATACAGCGGCATTTTTGCCACAGCCAACAAGCAAAGGATTCTACGCCTGCGTGCGGCAAAGCAGAAATTTATTGCGCGTATTAATTGTAACGAACGGGAACGAGTCTGCCAAGTTCAGGATAAATTGTCCACAACCGGGATATTTCCACCTGTGCGTTTACTAATCTGAATTTGCCGCAAGATTCAAGCCGATATTCTTCAGTCTGGCGCCTGCCAAAAGCGAGACAGGTGCGCTGCTAATTCCTGATTGCGCTTCACAATCTGAGCATCCTGCCATTCCGGGGGGTAGAGCCGCCGGTAGCGGTGCTGAGCAAAACGCTCGTCGAGCAACACGATGATGCCCCGGTCTGTTTCGGTGCGGATGACCCGGCCGGCGGCCTGCATCACCCGGTTCAGGCCGGGGTACTGGTAGGCGTATTCAAATCCCCGGTGGTTTTGTCCAGCAAAATAATCTTTGATCAGGTTTCGTTCGAGGCCCAGTTGGGGCAGCCCCACCCCCACAATGATGGCCCCCACCAGCCGCTTGCCCACCAGATCGATGCCTTCGCCAAAAATACCGCCCATAACCGCAAAACCCACCAGCGTCCCAGAGTTTAAATCAGAAAACCGGGCCAAAAATTCATGGCGCAATTCCTCGGTCATGCCTCGCTCCTGAATTAAAACCTGCCGCGCCGGGAACTGCGCCTGAAAACGGTCAAGCACGGCTGATAAATAAGCGTACGAGGGAAAAAAGACCAGATAATTTCCCGGATGCGCATCACAAATTGTATTGATGGCGGCGGCAATGGGTGGGTACGACCTGTCCCGAACGACGTACCGGGTGGCAATCCGGTTGTGGATGATCAGGTTCAGATTCTCTTTGGGAAAAGGGGAGGGCAGCAACAATTTGGGGGTGTCGCCTGAGCCGGTAATAAGCTGCTCAAAATAATCCATGGGCAACAGGGTGGCAGAGAAAAATATTGCCGAGTGACACCGCTCCAGAGCCGCCGCCAGCAGGGGGGCGGGATCGATGCAAAAGAGTCTGGCCCGCACATCTGATTTGCCCCGGCGCTCAAAATAGGTGACGTAAAAGGTGTCAAACAGGTCTGCGGTACGCAGAAATGTATGGCCCTGAAAATAAAAATCCAGCAATTCCGGCCAGAACGCGGTTTTCTGATTTTGAGCCAGCCATTCTTCCGCGTCCCGGCAAAATTCAGCCACGGCGGTAAGCAGCGGCTGCGGCAACTCCTGCTCCACCAATTCCCGCCGGTTTTCAGCCTCACACTGCTTGCGTTTTTGCAACAATGCCTGGTTGATTGCGGTCAGCCGTTTAGCCAGGTGGGGCAGGTGGGGTTTGAGGGTGCGGCGCAGGGCTAACACCGTCTGTTTGTCTAACCCGGCAGAAAACATGGAACGGGCGCGGTCCGGCAGGTTGTGGGCTTCATCCACCAGAAAAAGATAGGGCGCGGTGCCGTAGTCAAAAAAGCGGCGCAGGTAAACCCGGGGATCGAAGGCGTAATTGTAATCGCAGATGATGCAATCGACCCACAGCGCCAGATCGAGCGAGAATTCAAACGGGCACAGGTTGTGCTGCCGCGCTAACGAAACTATTTTCTCGCGTGAAAAAGCTTCGTACTGAAAAGCATCTTCCAGCGCAGCGTTGAGTTTGTCGTAATAGTTTTTGGTGTATTCACACCGTTCCGGGTCGATGCCCCCGGCGGCACAAAAACAGATTTTATCTTTGGCCGTAAGTGTCACGCTCTTAAAACACAACCCGGCCTGCCGCATATCCCCGATAGCTTTTTCTGCCACCGTCCGGCCCGGCGTTTTGGCCGTGAGGTAGAAGATTTTCCCGGTTAAACCCAGCCCCACCGCTTTAACCGCCGGAAACAGGGCCGCGATGGTTTTTCCAATGCCGGTGGGCGCCTGCGCAAATAGCTGCTCATTTTGCCGAATGGTCTTGTAGACCGCCACCGCCATATCCCGCTGCCCCGGCCGGTAGGCGGCATACGGAAAATCGAACTGTCGAATGGATTGATTACGGGTGGCCTGCCAATTCAGCACCATTCTGGCCCAACGCAAATACGCCTCAACCAGGCAAGTAATGAAGCCTTTAAGCTGGGCCAAAGTATAATCTTGTTGAAAGGATTTTTCCTGCCGGGTGTCAATTTGGGTGTACGTGAGCTGCACCCGAATCTCCGGCAAATTGTGCTGAAGGGCGTACATAAACGCATAACATTTGGCCTGCGCCCAGTGAAGCGGATTAAAATCCTGATGCAGCAGCGCCAAAGGCTGTGTGGTTGATTTGATCTCTTCGATGATGACCGGCGGCCCGGCGGCAAATACCCCGTCGATCCGGCCGTAAATCTCCAGGTGGAGATCGGTTTCTTCAACCCGATGCCTAATCGACACTTCCGCCTCGTAGCCATCCGGGCGGGATTTCTGAATACGCCGGTGAGCGCGGGTTCCGGCTGCCGCCCGATCCCGCATCTGAAAACCGCCAAGGGGCAGGTTGCCGCTTCTCAGCGCAAATTCAACCAGATTTCTAACCGATATTTTAAGGGTTGGGATGTCCATACTATTGGGATTACATTCCACTCGTGATATACTGGATGGTAGAGGAAAACGCGCGTAGTCGCAAGTTGCAGGGCGCATGGGTGCAGAGATTCACGTAACACGCAATACGTAATCTCATCAATTCCAAAAGAAGCAAAACGGGTTAGCAACAAATGGATTCCAATCAATCAAACGGCAACAACAGGAATGTAAGAGTTTTCCTGATTACCCTGGTCATCACCGCCCTGGTTGGCTTTGCTGCGCTGGCGACCAGTCTCTATTTCTACAAAGACTTCCCGATTCGGGTGGTTAAAAAACCGCCGGCCGCCACACCGGTGCCGGTACTACACCCCACCGAACCGCCGGTTACTTTTGCCACGGCCACCGCGACACCGGCCCGCGCCCCAACCACGCCTTCAGCGCCTTCAGCCACGCCGCCACAAGCCCGGGCACCCTACCTTACCACCACCACCGACTTGAATATTAGAAGTGGCCCCGGTGCAGACTACACGGTACTGGGGGTGATGCCGGCCACCGAGACCGCCGGTATAACCGGCATCAGCGAGAATGGCCGCTGGTGGCAAATTATTTATTTGGGCGCCCCCGATGAACGAGGG
>CAYWSS010000607.1:0-3945 GCA_964460505.1 uncultured Caldilineaceae bacterium
GAAAATTGTAAACCTGTCTTTTGCTTCATTTTGGCCGAATGAAACGATGCCCTGATTTATTTACGGAAACGCCGCTTTCCGTAAATGGTAAATGAGATCAAAAAACCAAGAAAGCACGAGGCTGGAAAGGGAAACAAGTTTCGCGTTACAGCAGGCAGGGGGCGCAGGCACTTGACCAGCTTCGACCATTTTGAGACAAATCCGGGCGCATATGCCTGTGGGAACACAAGTTATCAAGCCAAACACAAATGCCTCTTGGATTTTTCCAGTTTGTGGCCCTACCCCGCGGCGGCAATTTGAGTGCGAGCGCGTTCGGCGCGCGCCTGGCGCCACTGGGATACAGCCACGGCTGCAACCAAAAATAACCCCAGCGCCACCTGCTGAATAAAGGTGTTAAAGCCCAGCAGGTTCATGCCATTGTTGAGAATACCTACCAGAATAACGGCCAGAAAAGTTCCAAAAATTGTTCCCCTACCGCCATCGGTGGCAGCGCCGCCCAGAAAAACGGCGGTAATGGCTTGCAACTCAAGACCTACACCATTAATTGGATTACCTGATGTTGTCCGCGCCGCCAGCAATACCCCGGCCAGCCCGGCAATACCCCCCGACAGGATGTACATTTGCATCCGAACCCGAGACAGGTTGATACCGGCCAACCGCGCGGCTTTGTCATTGCCGCCAATGGCATAAACTGCCCGGCCAAAGTCAGTGTACCGCATGAGAACATGCGTACCGATAGATACAAGGACAAGAATTACGGTTAAAACAAGGATGCCGGTCCATTTTGCCCCACCAAACGGAGGAATTGGCGTATCGGTCAAAAAACGGCCTTGCGCCATCCAGGTGAAGGCCGGCTGGGTAAATGGCAGATAATACGTTTTTTATAGAGCGATCCTGCAAATTACCAGAGAGCCGGATTTATAAAGGACCTCTTGATGAAGATATACCTCACCCCAAAGAGATTGTAAGTGAGCCAAATTCAGAAAATCTCGTCCCCCCCTGCCCAAAGAGATAGCAATCCTGTATGATTTGGCTATGAAAGGTGAATTGCAAATGAGATAACCTTATTAGGGAACAAGTCTAGTGTAAGAGAAAATATACACGCTGATGCCAAAGATAACCGTAGCGGTCCAGGCGGTGTACGTTAACCACATCCAGTAGCGCAGTGATCCAGATTTTTGGGGCAAAATTTTTATACCTGCCAACAGACAATAAAGTGCCAGCAATTGCGCCACAATTCCCAGTGCGGCATGAATTACCGTCACTATAACCGGCGGGTCGGACAACCTGGCCGTAAACTCGCCGGATACAGTCTGAAATTTTGGGAACATCACAAAAATAATCAATAAGAGGTTTAGAATTACGACCGGCCCTTGCAACCGGGCATGCAGTTTATATTTTTCCAAAAGCTGGGCAACGACCCCGGCAGATAGAATCAGAAAAAACAAAATTTGCGTAACAAGAGTAATATCAGCTAACAGACTTGGACCAAAAAAGCCTGTTGAGTTTGACAGCGTTTCCATATTGAGAGACTCCTGGGTCAAATTTCCAGCAAAAGAAACAGATTGCGCGCGCAAGACAGTTAATGCGGCGGGGGGGAAACTGTGGGCATTATAACCACAGTTTTTAAATAGGTGCAAGTACCGGGGTGCATTAACATTTACCTTCTGTGTGACACTATGTTAAACCAATTTCACAGTTTTACCCTAACTTGTCACAATGATGGTATAATATACCAAATAGTTAGACTGTATAGCACTCCAGAAAAATTTTCGCCCAACAAAATACGCAATACGCAATACGGATATTATTTAGGAAAAAGCTTTTCTGGACATCTATATCTGTTCAGCAGACAGACAGTTTGTGGCAAAATCAGGCTGAAGCTAAGGCTGAGAAAACAGGATCCCTCGATTAAGATGCGTTACACTTACCAAAACGCGCCTTTTTTCTTAGCCTTAGCCTGAACCGTTCATACCCTTGTCCTGCTGAATAGATAGGTTAGACTTTAGTGATGTTACCAACCCAAATTCAGATTATCGGCAGTTTTGCCGGCAGTAAATTCTAGTGACAAGCTAAATTAATCCACCCATTCTGTAATGGTCAAGACCATGTTGAACAAATTAGGATTTTGAAATTTTCACGCAAAGCCGCCAAGAAAAGCATTAAAATTTTTGCGACTTTGCGTGAAGTAAAAGTGTTCAACATCTTATTGACTACTACAATTAATCCACCCATTCCACCAGCCAGAGTCAAGCTTGATGGATTTATTTGACCACGCCCGAGAGAAACAAATTAAAGAAGAGGCCCCCTTAGCCGCCCGAATGCGCCCCCGCACTATGGACGAATTTATTGGGCAGGAGCATATTGTGGGACCCGGCCGTTTGCTGCGTCGAGCAATTCAGGCTGACCAATTATCTTCGGTGATTTTTTACGGCCCACCCGGAACCGGAAAAACGACTCTGGCCGAAATCATCGCCAACACGACCCAGGCCCATTTTATCAAACTCAATGCGGTGCTCAGCGGGGTAAAGAACATCCGTGAAGCCATCGATACGGCCAAAGACCAGCGGGGGATGTTTGGCCGCAAAACCATCCTGTTTATCGACGAAGTGCATCGCTTTAACAAGGCCCAACAGGATGCGCTACTGCCACACGTGGAAAACGGCACCGTCATTTTGATTGGAGCCACCACAGAAAATCCCTATTTTGAAGTAAACAAGGCACTGGTCTCCCGTTCGCGAATTTTTCAACTGCGCAGCCTTAACGAAGATAACCTGCGCGGCATTGCCCGGCAAACGCTGGCCGATGAAGACAGAGGCTATGGCAAGCTAAAAGTAAATCTCTCTGATGATGCGCTGGATCACCTGGTAAATGTAGCCAATGGCGATGCACGCGCCGTGCTTAACGCCATTGAGCTGGCCGTTGAAACGACCCCGCCCGACGAGTACGGCCTGATAAACATTAGCACCGAGGTGGCGGAGGAGTCTATCCAACAGCGGGCGGTGCTGTACGACAAAGACGGCGATGCCCACTTTGACACGATTTCCGCCTTCATCAAATCGCTGCGCGGCTCCGACCCGGATGCGGCCCTGTATTGGATGGCCAAAATGATTTACGCCGGCGAGGATCCGCGTTTTGTCTTTCGGCGAATGATTATCTTTGCCGGAGAAGATGTGGGCATGGCCGACCCCAATGCGCTGCAGGTGGTTATGGCCGCAGCCCAGGCTTTTGATTACGTGGGTATGCCGGAAGGCCGGTTTCATCTGGCCGAGGCCTGTATTTACCTGGCTACCGCTCCCAAAAGCAATTCCGGGTTTGCTTTTTTTGATGCGTTGGATGCAGTGCGAAAAGAGCGAGAGGCAGCGGTGCCCAACCATCTGCGGGACGGCAATCGGGATGCCGATGACTTTGGACACGGCGCGGGATACCTGTATCCACATGCCTATCGCGACCACTGGGTGGCCCAACAATATTTACCCGGCAGTATGCAGGGGCGGGTATTTTACCAGCCCGGCACCCAGGGGCACGAGGCCGCCATTAAAGACACCGTTGCCCGTCGCAGAGAGGAACAACTGGCGGCCATGCTGGAGCCGCAGTTTTCGCTGGAAGGAGAAATAGCCCAAACAGGCAAAGGCCCGGCTACCCAAAATCGCTGGTTGCAGCGCACGTTGGGCAGTGTGGGCCGGCAACTGGGGCAAATCAGGGACAAGGTTTTTGCCCTGGCAAAGGTAGAGCGGCACGATTTAATTTTGAATTTAAATGCCGGAACCGGCCTGCTGGCGTGGGAGGCCATTCGGCGAGCACCGGTAGGTGGGGTGTGGCTGCTGGCCAAAAACAGCCGGTCGGCGCAGGCGGTGGGTCAACAGGCCGGCAATCTGGAAACCCTGGAACGCCCCGTTATATTAACGGGGACTGTAAACAGTGAACTGCACAAGCGAGGCCAAT